>DASQMK010000388.1:0-17063 GCA_035645575.1 Metabacillus sp. | reverse complement strand
GTCTTGAGCAAAAAAGGTACCCCTGGGGTGATCAATTAACTCCTAATGGTGAGCACTACTGTAATATTTGGCAAGGAAAGTTTCCAGATAAAAATACCACTGAAGATGGTTTTAAAGGGACTGCTCCAGTGATGTCTTTCCCTGAAAACGGGTTTGGTCTTTATAACATGTCGGGAAATGTTTGGGAATGGTGTTCTGACTGGTTTAGCAGAAGTATTCACAGTCGAGGTGGACGTACAAATCCTAAAGGACCGGCAAAAGGTGAAACGAAGATAATGCGTGGCGGATCCTATTTATGTCATGTTTCTTATTGTAATCGGTACCGAGTTGCTGCTCGTACATCAAATACACCTGATAGTTCATCAGGGCATCTTGGGTTTCGCTGTGTGGCGGATGTTTAAGGTTTGTTTTTTGTTTTATTTTCTCTTAGGCTAGTAATATAATAAAAAATAAAAAGAATCTTCAATCACTTATTCAAAGTAATTGAAGATTCTTTTTAATGCTTAAAAGTCACTTTATTTCTCTACAAAAATCTCACATGCGATAACCCATCACTTATTCCTTTATTAAAGATAACATTCCCTCTTTTTATATAGTTAAGATCTTTTCACTAGTTTTATTTATTCTTTCCCTATGAGCTTCTCTATTATCTTTAATTCTTCTCAAATACCTGTAGGTAAACTAATTAGTTAAACAAAATTATTCCTAGTCTAGTGAAACACTAAAGAAAGTATAATGATAGTCCGCTAATTTAATTTAAAATAAATTTTTCATCATCGTACTATTAAACGCAACTCTTGCTTTATCAACCTCTTCTGAAAATTCGCCAGGATGTTTTTGCTTCAATTCATTAAATTGATGTTCTCTTCCAGTTTCAATGAGTCTCTCACCGTAATTTTTAAGAAACCCTTTAGCATGAAATGGACCACCTTCTTTCATCACAGTCCATAAAGGATCAACGTCATCACCAGATTTGAGCATCATTTCATCATGCCATTCATGTAAATAGTATGTTGCTTCCATACAAATATTTTTGTTTTGTTCTGCAACATTGTTTTCTTCTCTTGGATCCTCTGCAAGATTAAATAGCATTTCTTTATCAAATAAATGATATCCATCATGATACGTACGCATATATAACCAATCGCCAAAACGGACACTACGTTGAGCGACATGAGCACATTGAGAAACAACAAGATAGTCACGTCCACAATCCTTTCCTTCTTTTAAAACAGAGGCATAACTTCTTCCATCCCAATCTGGCGAAGCAGGTAGCGCAAGCATTTCTGCTAATGTAACAGGTAAGTCTAAGTGGTAATGCAATCCATCATCAACAATTCCTTGTTGCATACCAGGCCAAGAAATAATCATTGGGATACGACATGTTCCATCATCAGCTGTTCCATGCTCTCCATAAATTCCCAATTGCCCCATATTCTCACCATGGTCTGCTGAAATAATGATGATTGTATCCTCAAAGATTCCTTTCTCTTCTAACAATGCAAACAATTTGCCGACATGATCATCAAGGTATCGAATACCACAATCATATCCATCAATCATTGCTCTTAAATCTTCCATGTTTTTAATCTCACCAGGGCTTCTTGGGAATTTTTCACTTTCTACATTCGTATACGTGTTTCCATTATGATCGATTACTAATTCATGCACAGTATGAGGACCTACAGCTTCTTTGTGCTTTTCTAACGTTTCTTCGTTCGCCCATTCTGGTAATGGGTCTTCAGCAAATGGATTACCAAAACTCTCTGGTGCACGATATGGCGTATGTGCATCCCAGTAATTCACATATAAGAACCAGTCATCTTTTTCAGCGTTTCTCTCAATCCAATCTGTTACAACTGGTGAAACCTGTTCAGCTGATTCCATTCCAAATTTACCCGTATTTATAATCTCGTTAAAACCTGCGTAAAAATTATATGTTGCATGACGTTGAGGGAATGGACTAATTAGTGTTGTATTTAATCCTGCTCCTAATTGTAAGAATGAAGGAAGAGATCCACCAACTGATAGTCTACCAAAAAGGTTCCGATTAACTCCTTCGAGTTTCATATCCCCAGCTGTACCTCCATGCCCTACTAAACCATTACGAATTCCAAATTGACCAGACATTAAGGCCGTTCTTGAAGGTGCACATGGTGCATCTGAAGTATAATAATTATTAAAACGCACTCCCTTTTCTGCAATTTTATCTATATTAGGTGAAGTATTCCGGTGATAACCGTAACATCCTAAATGGCGTGGGCTAACTGAATCTAAGTCTAAAAATAAAATTCTCATATACATCCTCTCCCTTTCAAATATACACGGAAAATCTTCAACACTGAAAACACTTCTAAAATCTATTTAGCTATATTCTTAATTAAGCATCTTTCCTTAGGTTGGTACCAACGTTATTTCTTTCTTTTAAATCTGCTACTACCTGATTATGAATTTTATCAAGCTTATAGAATTGCAACAGAATGAGAACTAGTACGAAGCTTATGATTGGAAACCATATAAAACTAAATTCAATTGCCTTTAACGTTTCAGTTGATTGTTGTGTTAAAGTTGGGTCATAATTGTATAAAGCTAATAACCAGGCTCCAACCGCTCCACCGATACCCATACCGAATTTTGCTGCAAATGTTGAACCTGAGTATAAAAGACCTGTTGCACGAACTCCTGACTTCCACTCTCCATAATCTACTGTATCAGCAATAAGTGAGAATAGAAGACTCGGTACAAATCCAAGACCTAATCCACCGATTCCTACCCCAATCAACAACAATGGAATAGAGGATGTTATTGTACTAAAATAAATGATAAGAGACCCTATAATTGACACTAAAATCCCAAACTGCATAGTTTTCTTTCCACCAAGTCTTTTTGTTACAAATGGAATTAATAATAAGGAAACAATTGTTAAATAGTTTAGTGCCATCACCACTGGAACAATATCTTCTCTACCAAAATTATATTTTAGAAAGTAAACGGTTGTTTGATTACGAATAATAAATACAAAGAAAAAGGCAAGCTTTGCGATGAAAATAATTAACCATGGAATATTGAACGCTTTCATTCCTTCGCGTAATGGGATATTCTTCTTACTGTTGTAGTATTCTCTTTCTCTCGTATTCTTGAATGCGTTAACAAACATTGGAATTGAAATAACTCCAAATAAAGTCATTGTTAGCGCAAAACCTTTTGCGTCATTCCCATTACCTAAATAAGCAACTAAAGGTAAAGTTCCTACTGATACAATGAAACCACCTATCTGTCCAAAAATCATTCGAATGGATGTAACTTCATGTCTTTCTTGAGGATTATTCGACATGCTTGGTAGCATAGCTGATAGCGGAATGTTAATAAATGTGTAAATAAGTCCTAATAAAATGTAACTTGAATAGGCAAATAATATTTTTCCTTGCATGTCTAAATCTGGAGTTAAAAAGGCCAGAACACCTACAACTGCAAATGGTACCGCTAACCAAAGAAAGTATGGACGACACTTCCCCCATTTGGTGCTAGTACGATCTATCACATAACCTGCAAGTAAATCCGTACCTGCATCTAGAAATCTAACAATTAAAAACAAAGTACCAACTACCCCTGCACCAATGCCATAAACATCTGTGTAAAAATAAAGTAAATACGTTGACACCATGACGAAAATTAAATTAGATGCAGTATCAGCTAAACTATAGCTAATTCTTTCCTTCCAAGAAACCTGGTCAACTTTGAACATGGAATGATCCCCCCTATAATTGCTTAATATTTTTTTCTGCACGGATATATAAAGCGCTTCCAAATGGGACAAAACTCGTCTCTTAACCTACTCATTTACCTAACTTGTAACCGCTTAACACCCTGACTAATAACAATTATAGGTGTTACGACAAAATTCAGTCCATGTACAATTTATCGATTTCATGTATGATTTTTTTGAAACTTTAAATACAAAGCATTTTTTATTAAATAATTAGTGTATATTAAATTCATCCTAGGAATTTAGTATATGGGGGAGTTAAAAATGAACATTCTAGCTGTTTTCTTTGATAATTTGATTACAAATTGGTGTTCACATAAAGAGAGAATTGATTACAACGTCTTTATTTTAGTTGTAAAGGGGCGAGTAAAGTATTCCATTGATGGAGAACAAGTCATTGCTGAAAAGGGGGATCTTCTATTTATACCTTCTGAAACTGTCCGTGAAGCAGAAAATCATGAATCAGGTCCGCATCAAAAGTTTACAGTTGTGTTTACGATAAATGAAAATAAAAATGTAGATTACCCGAATACCTTTCCTATGGAAAAGAAATTTCACCACATAAAATCAAGAAACCCTGAATATGTTAAACATCGTTTTGAACGTTTGTTTATTGATAGCAGAGGGGATAAAAAATTCCGAACTTATATATGTGTTGGGATCTTACAAGAATTACTCGGCATGTTTGCTAGAGAGCTTGAAAGTCCTTCAGTCACACCTAGTAAAGTAAAATATGTATCGATTATTGAGCAATATTTATTAAAAAAATATCGCAATTCAATTGAAATTGAACAGCTTGCAAAATTAATTAATATATCACCAAGCTACACAATTTCTATTTTTAAAGAACTCATGGGCCAATCTCCTATTCGTTATATCCATCAGTTAAGAATTATCGAAGCATGCAACCTTTTGTTAAATACAGAAATGACAATCGTGGCAATCTCAGAGTATTTAGGATACTATGATCCCTCTTATTTTTCACGTATGTTTAAAAAATTAACATCCATGTCTCCTAAGGAATTTGCTATTCATGGGGGACAGATTAACGTTTCGAGTTTATTGACTTAGTAACATTCATAAATCTAAATTACAACAAGTACACAAAAGAAAGGTTGTACCGGGTACAACCTTTCCACTAATTAAAACCTACTATCCGATTTATGACGGACTACATCTGATGTTTCAACATAAAAAGTCAACAATCTTTCTTTTAACTGTGCAATAACGTCTGTATACTTCGGATCATTAATGCAGTTATGAATCTCAGTTGGATCTGCCTTTAAATCATAGAATTCATCTTGTTCATAAAGCCGTTTTACGTATTTATAATCTTTGGTTCTGCACATAATTGCTTTTGTATGCTCTGGGCCTTCACTACGTTGTAGGCTTAACCTTGGATAGTACAGTGCTCCTGGTTGCTGTTGATCAGTTGCTTCCAGCTCCATGCAATGAGTTTCTCCATGTAAACGTCCGCCTTGGCAAAATACGGCATCACGATGTTCGATCTTTTCCCCAGCCATTAACGGAATAAGAGATTTTCCAAAATGCGTATGTTCAGGAGTAATATTAACAAGCTCCTCGATTGTCGCAGGTAGATCAATTAGTTCAACTAATGCGTCTCTCACGCCTGGCTTAACCTTATATTCTGCTGGTAATTTCGCTACGAATGGAACCCTTGTTAAACTATCCTCAAATGTGTTTTGATTTTTTTCTACTATATTAAAATCCCCTGTATAGTCTCCATGATCTGAAAAGAAAAATACCGCAGTATCATCATAAATACCCGCTTCCTTTAATGCATCCATGATCATCCCGAATTGATGATCTACGCGAGCACACATTCCGTAATACGTTGCCCTTAGTTCATCCCATTTTTCTTCAGGCCATGAATCCATATTTTGAATTTCTGCGATACCTTTTATCATACTGGGTTTTCCTTCAAAATTCACAGGAGGCTTTACTCTTTTAGGAAGCTTGTCACGATCAATCATACTAAACCATGGCTCTTCTACAACATATGGTGGATGGGGATACATTAAAGGAAGATAAATACATAAAGGCTTATCTTCTGGTGCATTTTTTATCCGATCAATCGCTCCGTGTATATAGCCCCAATCATAATCTGCAAAACCTTGTAAGCCATGACCTTCCTCTAACTTTCCCCCATAAAATGAATAATAGTCAGGAGAACCTGGCTCACCACGCCAATGATCATTTAATGTAGCAGAAGTCATTTTCATCCCTTGCTCTGGTTCAAATTTCTCATCACAGTATTCCGAAAAGTCTGCATCTTGTGGGATTAAATCATTCTTTCCTCCCCACCAAACATGATATCCGTTTTGTTTAAGGGTTCTTAATAGTACCGGGTCTTCTGGTTGCATCATGTGAAAAATCGTTCTGTTTCCTTTTACATGTGGATACCAGCCACTCATAAAAGAACATCGACTAGGTGTGCATACTGGATTTTGACAATAAGCGTTTTCAAAAGAAACCCCTTCATTTTCTACTAATGCATCAAGATTAGGAGTGATTGCTGCGGGATTACCGAGATGTCCCATGACATCGCCTCTCCATTGATCCGGGTTAAAAATAATAATATGTGGTGATTTCTTTGTCATGTTATTTCCTCCAAACTTAAGATTTCCGTGCTTCAATTTCTGCCACAATATTTGCATACTTAGTGCTGTCTAAATTATGAAAAATCATTGCAATAATACCAATAACTGATGCAATAACTGGTACGATTGTGACAGAGAATAAGATACCATGAAGTGCTTCAGGAGTTTGTGCAGTATTTGCAACATAGCCTGTTGAAGCTAAGATAATTCCTGATAATGCACCACCAACCGCCATCCCTACCTTTTGAGTAAAGATGAAAGAAGAATAAATTACCCCTTCAGCTCTAAGTCCTGTTTTCCATTCTCCATATTCAACCGTATCCGGTACCATTGCCCATAGTAATGGTCTTGATAGTCCCATACCTACAGCAGCAATTCCTCCAAATAAGAAGATTGAAAGATTACTTGAATGATAGAAATATAGCCCTAACATTCCAATGGAAGTGATGATTTGACTTACTATCGCTAAGTTTCTTTTCCCCATCCATTTAACAAATAATGGACTAATCATAACAAATAATGAAGTAATCGATAATGTTACTAAAGAATAAATAGCAAACATCCCCACGTTCCCATAGTTATACTTGAAGAAGAAAAGCATTGCTCCATTTTGGATCGTAAAAGATGTCGTATTTGTAACAATAAAGATTAGGATAATTAAAAGTGGAAAATTAGTTCCAATTACTTTCACTTTAGAGCTGAATGAATATTTCTCTTTATTCGTACTAACACTTGGAGGTTCATTTTTTTCAATACCCTTTGTACCCAAAAATGTGATGAGTAGTGTAATAATTGTGATGATTCCAAATACGCTGGAAACTGCCAAAAAACCAGTGCTTTCCGAAGAGAATTTACTAACTATTGGTAGAGTAGCACTTGTTGCAATTAAAGTTGCAACGGTACCAAAAACAACTTTAATTGATGATAAAGTTGATCTTTCTTGATAATCTTGTGAAATAACGGTCATCATTGAGCTATAGGGAATATTAACAACCGTATACATTAAGCCAAATATAATATATGTTGCGTAGGCATAAACAAGCATACCTGCATCACTAAAATTTGGGACTGTAAAACATAACACACCTGAAATAGCTAACGGCACTGCACCAAATAAAATATATGGCCTAAATTTCCCCCATTTGCTATTCGTCGCATCAACAATTAATCCTGCACTAACATCGGTTATGCCATCTATAATTCTCGTAATTAAGAATAATGTTCCTGCAGCAGCTGCTGAAATCCCAAACACATCCGTATAGAAATAAAGCAAATAAGATGAGATGACCATAAAGAATAGATTTAAACCAAAATTACCTACAGCATATTGAATCGACATTTTTAATCCCGCTTTTTTAGGATGACGATTCATTGATTCTTCCATGACTGTCGCGTGTTGCATGCTCATAAGAGTACCTCCTTATTAGTAAGAAATTTCAAGAAAATGTAAACACTTAACCTTTTCTCAAAAATAATTAAGCGTTTTCATAATTCGAGTTTAAATCTTACCCTCGTTACTGTTTGGTAATTTTTTATTAGTTTTGGTGTTTTTTAAAAACTATTTGTATTTTATTTTTGCTTTATTATAAAAAAATAATGACCCATTCCATTTAGGAAAAGGTCAAGACCTTAGGAAGTTATATTAACCTTCCTCTATCTTTATACTGTTTAGGGGTTAACCCCGTTACCTTTTTAAACACCTTCGTAAAGTAGCTTTGATCATTAAAATTCAACAACATACAAATATCCAAAAATGATGTGTCCGTTAAGATGATTAATTTTTTTGCTTCCTCTACTTTTTCTTGCTGAATATAATGCTTTAATGTTTGTCCCACTTCCTTTTTAAAGCGAGCTGATAAATGGACGGGACTTGTCCCTACAAAGTCAGCAATATCTGTAATCAATATATTGTCATATATATGTTTATAGATATAACGAAAGCATTGATTAATAACTTTGGAATACTTTGCCTCATTATTTTTTTGAACGCGTTCTGCTAAGTCATACATAGACTCACGTGAAATTTTTATTGTGCTCTCAACATCTACCGTCTCTTCAATATTCTGAATGTATACATCACTTAGCGTTCTTGCTAAATCCCACTCAAGTCCTCCTTCAATTGCTGCTCTAGTTCCCAAGGTAATTCCACAAATCGCCATGTTTTTTTGACTTCGCAAGTAACTATTTTTGGCTAAAATCCCTGATTCCCCTGGTTTGTTCTCATTCAATTTTTTTGCTAAATCTTCTTTCCGTCCTTCTTTAATACATTGAAGCATTTCAATTTCATAAAACTCCGGAGGGTGAAATGCCTGATTTTCCCTCCGTCTAGTTATTTCTAAATCAGGGAGAGTACTTGCTACTGACTTTTTTATAAATACTCCATTTTGACTAGTTAGTTGGTTCATATCAAGTCTTTCATTAAAAATAAGGAAAAATAACAAATTACTAATAGCAAGAAATTGATCATGATTTACGGTTGGAAGACTATCATAATAAAATGTTAACTCTTGTTTACCCGTTATTTTTGAATAATCATGTAATAAACCATTAATCATTTCGTCAGGCAATTTCCGAGTTAAAGTTGGTCCTATTAGAAATTTCCCTATGTTCTTTTCAGATGTTTGTATGTCCATTATGATAAAGTTTTCTAAATATTGATTTCTCAAAAACAGAGGAAAATTCAACTGATTACTTTCATTTTCAATCAAACCTTTAAAGTAATTCGGCGAATACAATGGATTGATCGTTGATACACTTGTAAAATGATATAAAACTGACCCATTGGGCTCTATAAACTTTATTGGCACTTTAAAAGAATCAAAAATTAATTTAGCTATATATTCGATATCGAGTGTTTTTACTATGTTCATGATATCCCTCATTTTTATTCCTTTTCTTTAATATGTGATTATACCGCTTACATTTCTGATTGACCATGGGGAAAAATGTCACAATAGGAAATAGCCAATCACGAATTTGTGATTGGCTTTTATCAATCTATCAAATAACACTACTAATAAACTAATTCCCATTCATTCTTACTCAACTCAAAATACTAAACTTCTAAAATCTTTTCTATAATATAACCCACATTGTATACGTTTTCAAATTTATTGAGAAAACATCTGTAAAAAGCGTATACTTTAAGCCCACTTACTTCGTCACTTTGAATATAATGGTATTTAAACAAACTGTTTCATCTCCAAAAAATCCCACCTGTAATTCAGACAATTTTATCTGTAGAAAGATCATTGTTACCGGATTCAGAAAGCGTTTTAATATAACTATACCATTTAGTACAAATTTTGATAAATTTTTAGCAAGTGGAGGTTATACAATGAATTCAACAGGTGTATGGAGACAACGATTAGGTTATGGAGTAGCAGATTTTTCTTGTAACTTAGTCTGGCAAATGATAACGCTTTATTTAATGTTCTTTTACACAGATGTGATGGGCTTAGCCCTTGTTCAAGTTAGTTTACTCTTTTTAATTACACGTTTTGTGGATGCGATTACAGATACAATTATGGGTGTCATTATTGATAAAACCAATACTCGCTGGGGAAAATCTAGGCCCTACTTTCTTTTAGGTGCTATTCCATTTGGCCTATTAGCAGTACTTGCTTTTTACGTGCCTGATATCGGTCCGGTTGGCAAGCTAGTTTATGCTTATATTACGTATATTGGTTTATCTACTGCTTATACAATGGTGAATATCCCATTAGCATCTATTCTGCCAAGTTTAACAAGTGATGAACAAGAGCGGACAAATTTAGCAACTGTTCGGATTATCTTCTCATTTATTGGTGCTACAGCTGTAAGTGCTATTACTCTGCCAATGGTGAATATGTTAGGTAATGGTTCACAAGCACAAGGCTTCTTCTGGACGATGGTTATTTTCGCCATTGTTGCAACCGTATTCTTCTTTGTTACCTTTAAAAACGTAGAAGAAAAAGTAAAGCTTCGACAAGAAAAGGTCACTGTAAAACAAGCATTTTCTTCCTTAAAAGGAAATGGCTATTGGTATATTTTTGCTCTTAATATTATCTTCATGTGGGGCTCTCATTTCTTTATGCAGGGGGCATTAATCTATTACTTTACGTATAATGTAGGACGTCCGGAACTCGCTTCTGTTGTTGCTAGTATCGGGGCTTTCGTACCGATCATTGGTACATTTGCTACACCATTTATTGCGAAAAAAATGTATAAAAAAACTTTGTTTATGATATCTAGTACGGTTAATCTTGCAGGTATTGTTATCATGTTATTTGCAAACATCAATGTAACCGGTTTAATTATTGGAGCTGTCATTGCCGCTTTAGGATTTGGATTAAGACAAAGCATTTATTTCTCTATGCAAGCAGATCCTGTTGATTATGGTGAGTGGAAAAGTGGAATTAGTGCAGCAGGTTTAATGATGTCATTGAATGGATTTATCGGAAAAGTAGCTCTCGCTGGTGCTGGTGCCCTTTCAGGACTTTTCCTAAGTTGGGGCAATTATGTACCAAATCAATCACAAACAGCTTCGGCATTACTCGCGATTAAAATGAATTATTTAATCATTCCAGCCGGTATGGTTGTGGTCTCAATGATTATCATGAGTTTTTATAACCTTGATAAAATTTTCCCGAAAATTCGTGCCGAGCTTAATGAACGTAATCATGTTCATGGTTCAACTGAACAATCAGCCTAACTTAACTTTTTAATAGAACGGAGAGAGAAAATGACTGCACACATTCAAAAAATAGAAAATCAAGTAATTGACCGAAATGAAACATTTATATCAACAGCTGAGAACTTAATGCCAAAGTTTGTGGAGGAAATCGTTACACCAACGAACATTGTAAAAATCGAAGAAAGCTCTGCTAAAATTCATGGATGGGAACCAAATATCGTCGAATCAGCAGACAATCTCTCATCCTATGATTACGGAAAGGGTGATGAAGTCATTCTTGACTTTGGCACTCATTTAGTTGGTTATCTTTCTATGAATATCATTCCAGTTGGGAGCCCTCCAGATGCTCCCCTTCATTTAAAGTTAACACTTGGTGAAATGCCAGTTGAAATGGCTGTGCCTTTCTCAGAATATAACGGATGGATTAGTTCCTCTTGGCTTCAGGAAGAAACATTGCATGTTGATGTAATACCAGGAGTACTCGAGCTTCCACGTCGTTACAGCTTCCGTTACTTAAAAATCGAAGTATTAGATACTTCACAAAAATATCGTGTAGCTTTTGAGAATATTCAATGTAAAACCGTGACTTCTGCAGATATTAGTAGAGTTGCCGAGATCCATCATATTGATCCAGTGCTTGATCAGATTGATAAAGTTAGTATTAAAACATTACAAGATTGTATGCAGGAGGTTTTTGAGGACGGCCCAAAACGTGATCGCCGCTTATGGCTTGGAGATTTACGATTACAGGCTCTTGCTAATTATGAAACCTTCCAAACAAATGATTTAGTTAAGCGCTGCCTGTATTTGTTTGCTGGTGTTCCTGATGATAAAGGGAGAATTTCTGCCAATTTATTCATCGGTCCTTCCCTTATCCCTGACGACACCTATTTATTTGACTATTCATTGCTTTTCACAACAACTTTATATGATTATTATGAGGCAACAAAAGATGCTGACACATTAGCAGACCTATGGCCGCTTGCATACAGACAAGTTGAACTTGCCCTAGAACGGTTAGATGATAAAGGCATCGTGAAAGATGATGAATCATGGTGGTCATTTATTGATTGGCACGAAAGGCTTAACAAACAAGCACCTTCTCAAGCCATTCTGATTTACACAATTCGTCGAACAATAGAATTGGCTAAGGTCACAAATAGTGACAAACGAACATTCTTAGAGGAACAACTTCAACGTGTTATTAAAGCAACGATTACCCATCTCTGGGATGATGACAAAGGATTTTTCGTAAGTGGTGCAGATCGTCAGGTATCTTGGGCAAGTCAAATTTGGATGGCGCATGCGGAAGTGTTAGAACCAGAAGAAAATCGAAAGTTAATTCTTCATCTATTATCTAAGAAACCAGAAATCGGCTTAACAACTCCTTATATGTACCATTACCTGGTTGAAGCGTTAATTTTAGTAGGAGAAAGAGAAAAAGCTGTCACTCAGCTAAAGGCCTATTGGGGAGAAATGATCAAGGATGGAGCAGATACATTTTGGGAGCTATATGATCCTAATAACAAAGATTTTTCACCATATGGAAGCTATCTGATCAATAGCTATTGTCATGCGTGGAGCTGTACTCCTACCTATCTTATTAGAAAATATCAACTATAGTACAAATAACCTTGTGCACCTGATCTGCACAAGGTTATTTTTGGTTTTTTCGATATTTATAAGGAGTTTCTCCGTAAAATTCTTTAAACTTTCGATAAAAAAAGCTAAGACTATCATATCCAACCTGATAGGCAATCTCTTCAATACTTTTGTCTGTATGTCGAAGCAAAGCGACTGTTTCAATCATTCTCTGTGTTTGAACAAGCTCAAGAAAAGTCTTCCCTGTCTTTTCCTTTAACATATTCCCCATGTAATTTGGATTGAAATTGAATCTTTCCGCTAGACCTGTTAATGTACAATTTTTATAGTTTTGCTCGATAAACTGTAGGATTTCTACGATATTCGTTTTACTAGACCGCTCAATCTCAAAGTTTTTATCTAATTGATACACCCGCATCAGTTCAGTAAAAAGGATTGGCATATAGTAATTAATCATTTCCATGGAATAATCCTGAGGATCAAAATATTCACATAACATATTCTTCACAATGTACTGCAGATTATCATTATGTTCTGAATGAAATAAAATATATTGATTATGATGTTGATTTTCCGAAATCGCATTCGCTAAGAAATTCGATACAATCCCTTTGTTGCTTACTTGTCCTAGGAGCGACATAGAAAATGTTTCTTTTTTCATAATAATATTAACTAAAATATCATTTTTCCCTAGTGCAGGAATACTATGAGGAACATCCTTGTCTAACAAGCAAATTTGTCCTTGTTTTAACTTTACTTCCTTACCATTAAGCATTTGATAGCACTCACCTGAGTAGACATAATTTATTTCAATGAAAGTATGCATATGAAGTGGCATGTCAGCAAAACGATGATGCTTGCTTATAAAAATTGGGCCTTTATCAAAGAAATATTTCTCTTGTAATCTCGGGATAGAGTGATCATCCTCTAACACTAATTCATTTCCATCATAGTCGTTAATGTTTTCTTTGGTGATGATTTGAACCTTTTCGATATCATCTAGTTGGCGAAGGTATTGGTCGAGTTGCTGGTGGTTCATGTTAACACTCTCCCTATGGGTGGTATATGGGTATTATAATTTATGAATTTAGGAGAAAACAATAAAGAAAAAGCTGATGATACCGAATGAGCATCATCAGCTTTTTTCTTTTTATGCACTATATCGTTCTTGTTCAATTTGTTTTAATGACTTTCCTCTCGTCTCAGGAGCCATTACAAATCCAATAATTGCGGCAATTAGTAAGAACCCTATCATAATTAAACCAGAAATCTTAAATCCAAACACTGTAATCATCGTTGGTACGATTAACGAAATGAGTCCTACAGCAATACGAGCAATACAGAATAAAAAGCCTTGTGCTTTCGCTCGATATTTCGTATGGAAGAGTTCACTTGCCCAGAGACCATAAAAGGCTTGAGCGCCGAAACCTGCTGCAACTCCCCATAATACCACGAAAATAAATAGTTCAGTAAGTCCCATTGATCCTAATGACAATACTGCCCAAGCAGCTATTCCCATTACAGCTCCCACTGTATACAACATTTTTCTACTTACCTTATCTCCAAGTTTAATAAAGACAAAGTAAGTAGATGCAACTGTTAATATCCATAAAAATGCCTGTAATAAATTCGCCTGAGCTGAGGATAGACCGCCAACTCTTTCATATATATATGGCATGAAGTAGCCCATTACCCCTGCAACTAGATTCCAGAAAACATAGATTCCTAATAATAAAGTGATTGCTTGTCGATTTGCTTTTATTGTGAAAAGTTCCTTTATAGGATTTTCTGTTTTTTGACCATTTGCTTTTAATTTTGCCTTTAATTTCTCTTCTTTCTTCTTTTCTTCTTCCCAGATTGTTGATTCATTTATTTGCTGTTGTAAAATCCACGTAACTAAAGCGATTACAAATAATTGAGCAAAAATAATTCTGCTCCCTAACAGACCAAGTGGTGCTAATGCAACGGAAAGTAGTAATGATACTGCTGGGCCAATTGACCAAGCTAATTGTCCATATCCTACTCGAGCAGCTCGCTCATTATCTGGTGCCTCTTCAGCAATATACGTCCATGCAGCTGGGATAGCAGCACCTACAGCAATACCCGTGATAATATAACCAATTAGTAACATTGGAAAGTTGAAAGAAAAAGTAATTAATAGAACACCTAGCATATAAACCAATAAATCATATTTATAGATTAATTTACGATCATATTTATCTACTAATATTCCTCCAATTAATGCCCCAATCGCTGCTCCAAAACCATTTGCACTTAAAGCCCCTAGCAACCCTAATTTAAAGTCATCTAGATTTAAATACTCCATCCATAGTGTAAGACCGCCCGCACCAGCAACAATTGAACCAGCTTCTAAATAGTTCGACATTGCCACTGTAATCGTAGACTTCATTCCCTTTTTTCCTGCCATATTCATACTCCTTTCATACCATTATGACCTAAGCTAAATAAAAAACATGTTTTAATTCTTTAGAAACCGGGCTATTATCAGGGTTTGTTTCCATAAGCGGTTCCATGTACGCCCACCATTTTTGACAAATATCTGTAGTAGCCATTTGATTCCATCTTTCTTCATTTTCAATTTCTAAATAGGCAAATAACTGACCTGACTCTTCATCTAGGAAAATAGAATAATTATGCGCGCCATGTGCCTTGAGTTCTTTTTCCATCTCAGGCCATAACTCATCATGGCGACGTTTATACTCTTCATACTGATCTTTATAAACAAACATAATAGATGCTTTTCTAATCATGATAGTCCCTCCAAAGGCTTGATTTAAAACGTTTTCTGATTGCGCTTTCTTTTGATACTCTTACTATATAAAACTTCATTCCTTGTTGGTAGGAGACAAAACTAAGGTAGGGGGGTGAATATTATGATATTTGAAAAGGGTTTCAAATTAATGTAAAAAACACTAAATCTAACATGAGATTTAGTGTTTTTTAGAATGATATTCACGATATTGGGAAGGAGTTTGACCATACCATTGTTTGAAAAGCCGGCTAAAGTATTTTGTATCCTGATATCCTAACTTGGAAGAAATACCATAAATCTTTATGTCTGTCATTTCCAGAAGTTCCTTCGCTTTTTCTAACCGGCATTTCGTTATATAATCTAAAATTGTCTCACCAGTTTGTGCTTTAAAATAGTTACTAAAATAGGTTGGGCTCATATAGATTTGTTCAGCAATTTCCTTTATTGTTATATGTTCCCCAAGATTTTCTTGAATCCAATTTTTCGCACGTTGGATTGGATCTGAATCAAGTTTTCTACTGATATCTATTCTCCCTTTAATCTCAAAGATCCACTTTTTAATACTATCCTTAAGTTGATTAAAATTCCCTGCTTTTTTTGTAAGTTGGAGAGCATGAGATAATAGCTCTGAATTTTCACCAAAACCATCGATTACCATCCACTTATTAAAGATTTGAAGGCATAAATAATGAATCGCATCTTCTATAATTTTCGGAGAACTTATGCTTTCTAACTCCTTAAACAGCTGATGGATAGCTTCGGCGGTTTCAGCTTCACTTTTACCATCTAATGATGATAATATTTGTTGAACGTATTTATATAAAGTAGACGATACATTTTGGGGCTGGGTTTTAGCATTCAAACCATCAAGCAGATTTTGATGAAATATCTTATTTCCCCCTTGTATGATCCGGTACTGCAGCAAAGATAAAAGCTGATCCTTTATGTTAGGCATTAAACTTAGCTCTTGAAAGGATTCAGCTAATCCGATCGAAACTGTAAACGGAGTTGATTTCTGTACATCGGATTTGAATTGTTCAATTAATGGATCGACCTTTCCTTTTCTAGTGTCATCATAATGAAGTAATACCCAGTATTGAAGGTTTCCACTTCTCCACCACCAGTAATCCATATCTTCTACAGCTATTTGAACTCTTTGTTTGAACATCTCTTCGAATTTCAAATCCCAATTTTGTGTTGAATCTCCATTTCTTATTAATGAATCGTCCTGGTCAACACTGATATATACTAATTGATAATCCCCGTCTGGAAACTCCTTTGTCCAATCTAGTACCGATAAATCTAAGTCAGCATTCCAAGTGATTTCACTTAATAACTGTATTTGCTTCGTATAGGTTAGCTGTTTTGCCCTTCCTTGAATATCACTCCACTCTTGTTGTTCTCTTCGTATCGCATATATTTTTGCTTTCACTTCTTCTAATTGTTCAGCAAATTGATATTTATCTACCGGTTTTAAAATATAATTTACTGCCCCTTCACGCATGGCCGTTTGAAGGTAAGTAAAGTCATCATAGCCACTAATAATCATTGAAGTAAATGAATGTATTTTTTTCAATTCACTAATTAAGGTAAGTCCATCCATTTCAGGCATTTGAACATCTGTTA
>DASQMK010000387.1:0-2367 GCA_035645575.1 Metabacillus sp. | reverse complement strand
ACATCACATGCGATTGCCAAAGCTTCCCCACCCGCATTGATAATATCCCCTTCTACCACTTTTCCTTTTTCTAAATTCCTATTCAGAATTGCTACCTTTACACCTTGTCTTCCAAGTTCTCTTGCCATTGCTCCACATAGTACACCGCTACCACCTGTGACAACAGCAACTTTACCTTTCAAGTTCTTATTAATACCCAACATGTTTATGCACCTCTTTCATTCTTTCAAGCGAATCCCAAATCCCCCAAAGATACATGATTCCAAGAGCACGATCGTATAAACCATATCCAGGACGACACTCTTCCTCCCATATATGTCTACCATGGTCAGGCCTTGCATACCCTGTAAAACCAATATCATGATATGTTTTTACAATTTCATATATATCTATCGTTCCATCACCTGTTCTATGAGATGTTTCAATAAAATCGCCATTTTCATAATGCTTTAGATTACGGATATGTGCAAAGTGAATTCTATTACTAAATTCTCTTATCATTTCAGGCAAGTCATTAGTTAAATTTGCACCTAGAGAACCGCTACAAAGAGTAATTCCATTACATGGGCTATCTATTAGGCCTAAAAGTCTTCTAATGTTTTCTTTATTCGTAATGATTCTAGGTAAGCCAAATACTGGCCATGGTGGATCGTCAGGATGAATCGCCATTTTAATATCATGTTCTTCTGCTACAGGTATAATTTCTTCTAGAAAATACTTTAAGTTATCCCACAGATTTTCTTCTGTTACATCTTTGTATGCGTCAAATAACTCTGATAGTTGATTCAAACGCTCTGGTTCCCACCCCGGTAAAGTAAACTCTTTATTTCTTAAAACACTATTTACTAGATCAGTAGGATTCATACTCTCAATCTTTGACTTTTCATAAAATAATGCCGTAGATCCGTCTTCTAATTCTTTGAACAAATCTGTTCTGATCCAATCAAACACAGGCATAAAGTTATAGCAAATCACTTTCACGCCAACATTAGCTAATTGCTTGATCGTTTCCTTGTAATTTTCAATGTATTGTTCTCTTGAGGGAAGCCCTAATTTAATATCTTCATGGACATTCACACTTTCAACTACATCAATATTCAATCCATATTGATCAGCTGTGTTCTTAACTTCAATAATTTTCCTCAAGGGCCATTTCTCACCAGGTGGGATATCATGAAGAGCCCATACAATACCTTCTACCCCAGGAATTTGCTTTATATAAGAAAGAGGCACATGATCATTACCCTCTCCAAACCATCTAAATACCATTTTCATATTTTATTCCCCACCTATCTTTATGATTCTATTGCCAAATATCTTTCGATGTTAAAGTAACATATATTTTTACAATTTTACCCAATGTATCGAAGTCCGCAGGATATTCCCCATTTTCAACCCAATTGCCGATTACGTTACAAAGAATTCTTCCAAAATATTCATTTCTAGTATAAGATAGAAAACTTCTAGAATCCGTGAGCATGCCAACAAATTGGGATAGAAGGCCTCAATTTGCAAGCACGTTGATCACCAAACCACTAAGCTGTACCAAATTGAGTTTTTCCTCCTTTGCTGAAAGGTGACAATGTTAATCAAAGATTGGCATGTTTTTAGCAAAATCATGATACAACATTTTTGCGGTTTCCGTTTCTAATAAAAAACTATCGTTCATAAATTCTTTCACACTGGACCTCCTCATTTATAGTAGTCAAATCGATTAATCCATTAATAGGCCACCATTTACCTCTATAATTTCACCAGTAATGTAGCTCGCGTAATTTAGAAAGGCGCAGTGATAATTTCGGGGACTATTCCATTTACGCGAATGTTATTGTCTACCAGTTCCTTCGCAAGTCCTCTTGTAAAGGTGCTTACTGTTCCGCCACCACCACCGTTACGTGCAGCAAGAGATGTCATATTAATCGAGCCTTCTTTTTGTTGCTTCATTATTGGCAACACAGATTGAGTTATATGGAAGACAGAATTTAAATTTATGTTGATAATTTTGTCACATGTATCCTGGTCTAAATCTTCAATACAACTTTTCTATTAAAAGAAAACAATCGATAACCCCCATTTTGAATTACTTATCAGTATTCTAATGGATTAGAAGTATAGAGGTTTTACATAAACATATTTGGTAAAAACATTACAATTTCTGGGACCAATATTAACAAAGCTAGTAATGCGATAACCCCTAGTATAAAAGGGAGCGATTCCTTTATATAATCCTCAATTGGCACATTCATAATAGATGTAGTAGTATACATTGTCACTCCAACTGGTGGAGTCATTCCACCCATGGTCACAATTGTCATCATTAAAATTCCAAAATGAACTGGATCTACACCTATTTGTTCAACAATAGGT
>DASQMK010000386.1:0-6889 GCA_035645575.1 Metabacillus sp. | reverse complement strand
ATCCCCATAATAAAAATAAGAATAAATAGAATATCAATCATTCGAATCCCTTCCCCCTCTTACATGTGAATCTATAGTTGCTCCCCAACTTGTCTTCTTTCTATATAATACGGATCCAGTTTAAAATAAGTTTCATAGATTATGTAATCTTTTACATTTTTTAAACTTTTGGCTCTGTTAGCGATAAGTGTCTTATTTTTATCAACTAGAAAAAGACCAGTCAGATTTTTTCTAACTGGTTTAGTATTGTAAATGAAGATTTAACGAATAACACTTCTGTAAATCTAATATCATCCAAGTTGTTTATCGCTAACTTTTTTTCTTTTATTGGCATCCAAATTTCGCTATATACATTTTCCGAAGAATCATTGTACTTTGTAAAAGAAATCCTAGGTAAATCTGCTACTTCATAACCAGAAGAAGGCAACCATTCAGAATAAATTTTAGCGTGGGTTTCTTGAAGCGTAGCTGGAAACGATCCTTTATTAGGGAAAATTGCCCATAAGCTTTCTTCTATAAAAAGTTGTTCTAAATCATCGAATGGATTTTCTTTTGTAGTTGCAAAACCAATCATATGAGTTAAGTAGCCTTTTTCTTCCAAGAAACCATCATCAAAATCATAAGATACATTCAAGACTTGATGAGGATATAAATCCGCTAATTGATGCATTTCATTTCTTTGTTGTTCGGTAATTGACTGGGCTAGTTCTCAGATAGCTTTATTTTCACCTTCAAATTGAATCGGCACTCTTTTCGAAACACCTACTATATTAAATTTCTCTTTCTTTTCAATTTTGAATTCCATTGATATTCCTCCCCTTATATCTATAAAGAATGAAAATTTGGGAAATGATTTTTGAATTTTGTTTTTAATTACTTCTGAAGGTAAAAAACCGCTCCATTCACGAAAGGCTCTTGAAAATCCTTCTATAGATTGATATCCATATTTATAGGCATTATCAGTCACTTTTGCTCCGTTAATTAATTCAGCATTTGCAACTGATAATCTCCTATTTTTGATATACTCATTCAATGACATTCCTGCCATATACGAAAACATTCTTTTAAAATGATAATCAGAAAGGCCTACGATTTTTGATATGTCTTTTCCAGAAATTTCCTCCGTCAAATGTGTTTCAATGTAGTCCATTAAATGATTGAATTCTTGTAACATTCATTTCCCTCCTTTACAAATACATAGTATCTATAAAATTCATTCACTCGATATTTTATATACGGAATTTATCGGAATTTTTCTTTCATTATTATAGGCATTTTAACAATCATTTCATAACATTCTATATTTAGTCATCTATGACGTTACCTTGCAGAGCCGAATTTTTTAGCATACAAAAAAAGCAGCAAAACCCTATTGTTTCACCGCTTCATTTCTTTAATATTTATTTAAAAGTTTTAATACAACAGTTGCCAAACAATCAATGAATTCAGGTTTCGCATTAGGCATTTCAGGACGATAATAACTAGCCCCTAGTTCATCTGTAATGACCTTACATTCATAATCATTGTCATAAAGAACTTCTAAATGGTCAGCTACAAATCCGACTGGTGTATAAACAAATGTTCTATAACCTTCATTATATAGATCTCTTGTTAAATCTTGAACATCTGGTCCTAACCATGGTTCAGGCGTATTCCCGGCACTTTGCCATCCTGTAACATATTTTTTAACTCCTGCAGCTTCTGCTATTAAATCAGCTGTTTCTTGTAATTGCTGTGGATATGGATCTCCGTTAGCAATAATTTTTTCAGGCAAGCTATGCGCAGAGACAACCAATACTGAAGAATCTTTTTCTTCTTGAGACATACTGCCGTATGTTTTTTTCAATTGATCTGCCCAATAGGAAATAAACTTAGGCTCTGTGTACCAGCTTTCAACAGATGTTATTGTTAAGCCCCCAAGCTTTTCAGCCTCTTCCTTTGCTCGTCCATTATAAGACTTAACACTGAATGTTGAAAAATGCGGAGCTAGTACAATACTTACCGCTTCTGTAATCCCATCTTCATGCATTTGTTTTACAGCATCCTCAACAAATGGCTCAATATGTTTTAACCCAAGATACATCTTAAATTCAATTCCATCTTGAATTTCATTTAAATGCTGTTCAAGCTTCTCAGCTTGTTCGAGTGTGATTTTAGCAAGTGGTGAGATACCACCAATGGCTTCATAGCGATCCTTTAGATCCTGAAGCATTTCAGGTGCTGGCTTACGGCCATGTCTAATATGAGTGTAATAACGCTCAATATCCTCTTCTTTATAAGGGGTTCCGTATGCCATTACTAGTAACCCCATTTTTTTCTTACTCACGATCTTCACCTCAAATTCCTTCCGTTTGTTTATTGACTAACTTTCGCTTTCTTAGAATAATCATGCACAAAGGCTGTTAATTTTTTAAGTGATTCAGGATTTACTTGTGGAAAAACTCCATGTCCAAGGTTAAAAATGTAACCGCCTTGCTTCATGCCTTGATCTAATATTTCCTTCGCTCTCTCTTCAATCACTTCCCAAGGAGAAAGTAAAATAGCCGGATCAAGATTTCCTTGTAATGTTTTGGTAAGTCCCATTGTACGAGCCTCTTGGATAGGCAGTCTCCAATCCAATCCGACTACATCAATAGGTAGGTCATGCCATTCTTGAGCTAGATGACTCGCCCCTACTCCGAACATAATTAGAGGTACATTTTCCTCTTTTAGTTCACTAAAGATTCGCTCCATCGTTGGTTTAATATACACACGATAATCCGCAACATTTAATGCACCTACCCATGAGTCAAAAACTTGAATAGCTTTTGCACCAGCACGAATTTGTGCTTTTACATAGGTGATACTCATTTCAGCAAGTTTATCCATTAAAGCAAACCATGCATGTGGTTCAGAATACATAAATGCTTTCGTCTTGTTATAGTTTCTTGAAGGGCCGCCTTCGATCATATAACTAGCAAGGGTAAAAGGAGCTCCCGTAAAACCGATGAGAGGAACTTCAAGCTGCTCTTTTGTTAGTAACTTGATTGTATCTAATACGTATGGAACATCCTGCTCGGGATCAATTTCACCCAATTTTTCTACATCTTGAATCGAACGAATCGGATCATCAATAACCGGGCCAATTCCTGTTTTAATTTCAACATTTACACCAATCGCAGGTAGTGGTGTCATAATATCTTTATAAAGAATGGCAGCATCGACATCATACTGTTCAACAGGCAACCTAGTCACATAAGCGCAAAGCTCAGGTTGATGTGTAATTTCAAATAAGCTGTATTTTTCTTTAATCGCACGATATTCAGGCTGTGACCTACCTGCTTGTCTCATATACCAAACTGGAACATAATCCGTTTTTTCTCCACGACACGCTTTTAGAAACGTATCATTGATTCTCTTTTCAGCCATTCAAAAAAGTCCACCTTTCTATGTAAAAGGGGTAACCCCCGTTATTAAATTATATTAATTATAATGTAATACTTATTCTATATTATTATCTCTGCACTTTCAACTATAACGGTTTCATTTCCGGTTGTATAGCTTAGAAAGGCAAATGTCAAAAAAAAGACGAAAACACTAGTTTGTTGAACTAAACAGTGTTGGCTTTTTGGATGGTGTTTGTGCTCCTTCTTCATTTGTTTGAACATTATATGGAGCTACAGAGTAGGTTGCATCTGAAAAGACATTCGCAAATGGAATTTCATAGTATCCTTTACCCGTTATGGTTCCGACAAGTTTTTTGTCGTCATTATGTGAGGATTCATAGATTCGATATTCTACACGTTCATCAGCTAAAGGTTCCCATTCAAGTGTTAAGGTGATCAACCCTAATGGTTTAAACGTATATTTTGCATGAACTTGTTCAATCGCTTTAAGTCGAATCGGGCTCTCTAAATCTTCCACACCTTCAGGAACAGAAAAAGCTACATTTTGATCCCAATCCGCCTCCGTTAAAATATCCTTAAATAATTTGGTTGGATAGGAACTTCCATGCTTTAAATAGTGTTCTTTATCTGTTTTATCATAGCCCATCCAAATGGCACCAACAACATTCTCCGTGTAGCCGACAAACCAAGCATCCTTTGCTGCTCCTTCTACACCTGGAAAAGAGGTTGTACCGGTTTTACCAGCCAGTTCTCCATTAAACATGCCATTTTGCGCAGTTCCTTCACTTACAACATGCTGAAGCATTCGTGTCATATCCCAAGCAGTTTGCGGGGAATATACTGGATTTGGTTGAGCTTGGTGCTTAGCAATAACTTTTCCTTCTCGATCTTTTATCTCTTCGATGAGAAAATGATCACTATAGTTTCCATTCGTGGTGAATGTTCGATATGCATTTGCTATTTGCAGTGGTGTAACCCCTTCGGATAATCCTCCTAACGCAATTGCCAACCCATTATCTTTAATATCAATTCCGACCTTATGCAAATAGTCCTTACTCTTTTTGAGTCCTAGTTCTGATAATGTCCATACCGCAGCAGCATTTTTGGACGAAACGATTGCATCAAACATCGAAATTTCTCCTGCATATTGATGATCTACATTTTGTGGCGAATACTCACCGTATGATAATTTTTCATCCTTTAATAAAGAATATGGCTGAAAACGTTTTGTTTCTAATGTTGGTGCATAAACAGCAATCGGTTTAAACGTAGATCCTGGCTGTCTTGTTATATTGAGGCGATTTAATCCCTTTGGTACATAATCCCGACCACCGATTGCTGCGATAATCCCACCAGATTTATTATCCATTAACACAAAGGCACCTTGGACATTCCCATCTGTACCCGGAAAATAATCACTCTTTTGGAATAACTCATACGCTGATTTTTGGAGATTTACTTGTAGTGGTACCTTAATTGTATACCCTCCCCTTAGCAGCTCTTCATTAGATAAAGCATATTTTTCTTTTGCTTCATCAAAAACCATATCTACATATGTTGTTAACCAAGGGTTTTCCTGTTTCTCATTTACCTGCAGCTTCACCGTTTTTCCTTGCGTTCTAACAACTTCATCATAAGATATATAGTTCTGATCCCCCATTAAACTGAGAATCGTATTTCTTCGTTCCTTACTTTTTTCAATATTTGAAATTGGCGAATAAGTTGAAGGAGCCTTTGGTATACCTGCGAGTAATGCTCCTTCCTCTAACGTTAACTCTGAAACATCTTTATTAAAATAAAGTTCTGCAGCTGCCTTTATTCCGTAAGCACCATGTCCAAAGTAAACCTGATTCAAATACATTTCAAGCAGTTTCGATTTGCTATACCTTTTTTCTAAATTGACAGCAATAATTGCTTCCTTTGTTTTTCTTAGCCATGTTTTATCATTTGTCAGGAAGATATTTTTGGCTAGCTGTTGAGTAATCGTACTACCTCCTTCTACCTTCCCTCCAGCAAGAATGTCTTTATAAAGAGCACGTCCAATGGATCTTACATCAATTCCGTGATGCTCATAAAAACGCTGATCCTCTACAGAAATAAATGCATGTTGAACATATTCAGGGATTTCCGCAATGTCGACTAATTCTCGATTTTCTATATATAGCTTCGTGATTTCATTTCCCTGTTCATCGACAAGCTTTGAAGCTGTATTCATGACAAGCTTTTCACCATCTATGACATAATTACCCATTAAAATAATAAAGAGATAACCGAGAAGAGCGAAGATGACAATAGAGACTAATGCAATAGCTGATAAGATGAATTTCCTTTTCATATCATCACCCCTTTTATTCTTAGTATTGTTAAAATTAGGAATGTATATGTGTTAAAAACATTCTTATTAGAAAAATGACAATAGTCATTGATATAATGGAATAGAATAAGTATCTACACTATTAACCTGAGGTGATTCATAAGATGCTTTACATTACATATGGAACAGTCGATTATTTAGAAAAATTGGTTGAAAAGCATAGTAATGAGACGTTATTATTGATGGCAAATCAAGATACAGCTGCTCTTTTTCATGAATCTGAAGGATCATCTATTTTTAATGCACCAAAGAAATACGATGTCCTGGATTCAACTGGTGACATCACGAATGGTACTTTTGCTGTATTAAACAACATCCCTGTCACAGATGAAGGCAGACCCCTCTTTGAAAAGAGATTTAGCGAAAGAGCTCGTTTAATTGAAAAAGCTCCTGGATTCTCTTGCCTCCGTGTGTTACGTCCAATTCGAGGAAATACCTATATTATTCTAACACTATGGGAAACCGAACAACACTTCAAAGCCTGGAAGGATTCAAAAGCATATGAACATGCTCATAAAAAGAAAAGCACTAAAGAAGGCATTGATCAAAAATCCATCTTTCCAAAGCCTTCATATGTAACAACATATACGAAGGTTACAATTGAAGATTAATTTCCAAAGGGTCTAGGGACAGTCTACAGTACTGTCTCTTTTGTTTTGGCTTTATTAACATTGTGGATTTTTGACAATATTTCCTTGGAAATGACAGCTTCTTTCTACATAACATTACCCTCAAATTTCCTTTGCAACACAAAATTCCAATCATATTGACAAACTATGAGTAAAAGCGCAGGCGCCTTGTTCAGCCTAAGGCAAATAAGACAATTTAGAATAGAAGGCGTTCTTTGCCTTCAATTCTAAATTAGCTAGACCCTAGAGGGGCTAGGCGCCGGCAGTCAAAAACGCGACTTCAATCTCCAAGACTGCACTTGCACATCCTGTGCTTCGGAGCTGGATATCGTGCGCTTATCCAAAGTTCAACGAATTTAATAATTTCCTGGTGTATGAAATAATCATTTTAAACACAAAAAAGTCCCATTGACTATGCTACGATTGAAGTACTTAACCAAGTTTAACTCAATCATCCACCCACCAAGGAGGACATAGTCAATGAGACTACTTAATAGTAA
>DASQMK010000385.1:0-2805 GCA_035645575.1 Metabacillus sp. | reverse complement strand
TTATCCCTTATTCATTAATCATTTTGAGAACTACCAGGACCTCCAGGTGGTTCCCAGCGATGCCGGTTAAAATAAATATATAGTGCTAAAGCATACATCGCCACTATTATTATTTGTTGCGTAGTCGTATCGGGAAAGTTTTCCATAACTTTCTTAACTTCCTCAGGATCTTTTCGATATGCAATTTGTTGTAAATCCATAGACGAAAGATCCGGCTTACCATGCGGATAGTAGCGCAAAAACCCCTTAAACTTATAGGTATATGTCAGTGCTCCCTCTTCCTTAGCCTTAATATTGGTATCGATTTTTTTTAAAAAATCAGTCGGAATTTGATAATAACCTGCCACAAAACGAATCTTAGGTTTTAGATTCGTATAAAAATATTTATCTCCCTCTTTTCGTGGCAAGATTATAACTTGCATATACATCGGAATATGCCACTTACCTTCCAATGGAGAATTCAACACACCCTCTTCTTCCTCTTCTTCCTCTTCTTCAGGTTCAGATTTCGCTTCAGGTTCAGATTTCGCTTCAGGTTCAGATTTTTCTTCAGGAGGTGGCGTCTTATTAATCGCTACTGTGATTAAGCATGTATCTTCGATCCATTCACGCGGATTTTTTTCATCATATTCTTTATACTCAAATATACCACATTCTTTGGCAAATTGAGCTATAGCCTGCTTAATAGTTCTTCTCTGTGGTTTACACGCATCGACCGCTGGATTTCCTGCATTTTTTGAAGCAGTTTCCTCCATATGTTTTATCATAGATTGATAATTTTCACACATTTTTTTCTGTTCGTCTGCTCCCCTTGTAGTAACCTGTTGCGGCATAGAAGGTATGCTCAACTCGTTAACTTGGCTTTCCACCTTAACTGATTCCGGATTTTTTGAAGTGCTCTCCGCGACATGTTTTATAAAAGATTCATAATTTTCACACATTTTTTTCTGTTCGTCTTCCAACCAGCGCCTTCTGAGAGCTGCTTTTTGTGCCGCTTCTTCTAATACATAATCACCATAATCAGCATACTCTTTGTGCGGTTTACCTTCAGCTACAATTATAAAAGTCTCCGGACTCTTTTTTATTTCCTGCGAGCGATCTTCAGCAAAAAATCCACAATCTGTAAGAAATTCTAAAAAAGAACGCATCTTATGATGCATGTCCTCGTCGACAGAATATAATTTAGTAAAGACAGCTTGCTTTGCAAAGGGTGCATCCAATATATTTTCTACCGGTCGACGACTCTCATTTTGTAATTTCGCCTTAGCTTTTTCGCGCTTAGGTTGCTCTACCCAAGTAGCAAATGCTGCATTTACTGTATCTGTAAGAACATCCAAGGGCAATAGAAGGATATAATCCAAATAAAAATACAATAAGAAGAAGAAACATAGTAACTAGAGTGTGAAAATGACGAATTAGTCAATCCAAAATTGCTAAGCGACCAGTTTATCTTAAAGCCAAATCCTTTCAGATCCTCCGCACCAGGTTCTAAAGCGTCATTAAAGGGGTCCCAAGAATATTCTATTATAAAACCAGATATTATAAGCACCTGTTAAAATAATAGCCGTTAAAGATAATACTGAAGACAACAGTGTTAGCCTTAAAAGCTGCAAGTATTATCAAAAATTCAGCAATAAAGCCTGCCTGTTCCTGGAAAACTTAAATTACCTAAAATTAACATAAAAAAATAAACACTTAATAGCGGTAAAAATTGCGCAAGACCACCAATAATAACCTAGAGACCTTGTTTTAAAATTATGGTAAATATAGCCAACTAGAACAAACAATCCTGTAGAGATGATACCAATGGCTAAGCATAAGGAAAATAGCACCATCCCAGGCTAAAACATTAAAACTAAATAATCCTGCAGTTACATAGCTCATATGCGCTATGGATGAATAAGCAAATAATAGTTTTGAGATCAATTTGACGTAAAGTTGTTAAAGATGCATAAAAGATCGATAGTATGCTTAATGTAAGAACCAAACTAGCAAATTGATGACTTGTAATATAAAAAATGGTTATAAGATATTGAATTATACCGTAACCTCCCATTTTCAATAATATACCTGCCCAATAATACACTACCTGCTGTTGGAGCTTCTACATGTGCTGCCGGCAACCATAAATGAAATGGTATCATTGGCAATTTCACTGCAAACGCTATGAAAATAGATATCCACATAAAATATTTCACTGATGAATGGGTAGAAGGTTTCTACCCATTCGTATAATGTTTCTACATCAGTAGCCCCTAAAGTACTAAAAATATAAGCGATAGAAAATCAACATACCTATAGAACCAACTAAAGTGTACATAAAAAATTTATAAGCTGCTCCAACTTTTTGTTCGCCGGGAACCCCAAATACCTATTATTAAAAATATAGGTATTAGTAATGCTTCAAATAATAGATAAAAAAGAAAAATGTCTTTTACCGTAAACACGCCTATCAACAATAATTGTGTTAGAAATATCAAAAATATTAAAGCTTCCAAACGATATGTTACTGTATACCATGAAATTGCAATACAAACTGGCGTTAATACCAACAGTTAAAATAATTAACCATATACTCAATCCATCTATGCTGAAATTCCACGATGATGCTAACACAGGCATCATCGTGGGTGTTGACTCAATCCAATCCTCCGTATCAAAAGGAACCCCTGTCCTCGAATCAAAAACGGCCAAACAAAACAAGGATAACCATGCCATTGTTAATGACGCAATAAGTGACACTTTACGATACATAAATTTATTACCTGCTATATACAAGCATGCAAGCATTAGCATAGTAGCTAT
>DASQMK010000384.1:0-8046 GCA_035645575.1 Metabacillus sp. | reverse complement strand
GGTTGAGCCGATGAGGCACTTCCATATTTCGAGAATGCTTAGAAAAGATATTAAAATGAGACTGGATGAAAGAGGTATTGAGATTCCTTATCCTCGTATTGTTATGTATAACAGAAAAGAAGAAGTGAGTTAGAAGGAGGTATATACTTTGGATAAAGAATTTGACCTTAATGATATTGTTGAAATGAAAAAGCAGCATCCATGTGGAACGAATGAGTGGAAGATTATTAGAATGGGAATGGATGTGCGAATTAAATGCCAAGGCTGTGACCATAGCGTACTCATTCCGCGTAAGGAATTTTCCAGAAAATTAAAAAAGGTACTAGTAAGACACGAGGAAGCAAACGAATCGTAAGTGGGGATACAATTATGAAACAGGTTTTCAAGTCATCATGTCCTTTAAATTGCTGGGATAGCTGTGGGTTTGAAGTAACGGTCGAAAATGGCAAAGTGATAAAGGTTGAAGGAGATAAGGATCATCCGATTACACAAGGTAAGATTTGCGGAAGAGGTCGAATGCTCGAAACAAAGACAAACTCCAAAGAAAGAGTAACTGTTCCTCTAAAGAAGGTAAATGGCCATTTTGAGGAAATCTCCTGGAAACAAGCTCTGGATGAAATTGCTGAAAAAATGAGGGATATAAAGAAATCACATGGGCCAAGTGCTGTTTTGCATAGCCATGACTATGCAAATAATGGCTTGCTGAAAAATGTCGATAAAAGGTTTTTTAATTGTTTTGGCGGGGCTACTCATTTAGTTGGCAGTATTTGTTGGGGTTCTGGCATTGAAGCTCAGACTTGGGATTTCGGTAGTTCTGATAGTCACGCTCCAGACGACCTTCTTTATAGTCAAAACATTGTGATTTGGGGTAGAAATGTTGCAAGAACGAATATGCACTTGTTTCAAAAGCTGCAAGAAGCAAAGAAGCGGGGAGCAACCATTACAGTCATCGATCCAATCTATAATGCAACAGCAAAAATCTCTGATGAGTATATTTCAATTAAGCCTGGAATGGACGGGCTTTTAGCAATCGGCATTATGAAGTATCTCATTCAAGAAAAGAAGGAAGATACCAATTTTATTGAGCAATATACGGTAGGGTACAATGATTTACTAGAGCTATTAAACCAGTTCACTATAGATGAAATCTGTATAAAGGCAGAGGTTTCTTATAAGGAAATTAAATATTTAGCCTCGATCTATGAAAATGGACCAACATCAACATTCTTAGGTCTTTGAATGCAGCGTTATGCAAATGGTGGAAATACAATCAGATTAATCGATGCTTTAGTAGCCATAAGCGGGAATGTAGGAGTTAAAGGTGGCGGGGCCAACTTTGGAAATATTCAAGTTGGTAAAATCTTCAATATGGATGCTCTTACACGATCAGATCTAAATACGGAATCAAGATCGTTTACAATGATGCAGCAAGCAGACGGAATACTCCAATCAATTGATCCAGCTATTCAAATGATTATTGTGACATGCGGGAATCCAATTGCTCAAGTTCCCGACTCAAATAAAATTATTCAAGCATTTCAATCAGTTGAAACAGTTGTTGTGATTGATCATTTTTTAACAGATACAGCCGAAATGGCAGATTATGTTTTGCCTACAACAACTGTCTTTGAAGAAGAAGATATTTATTATGCATCTATGTATCATCATTATGTAAATTATGGAGAAAAGCTAGTAGAACCTCCTGGTAATGCAAAGTCTGATTTGTGGATTTGGACACAACTAGCAGAGCGGCTAGGCTTTGGAGAAGCATTTTCCTATTCGAGAGATGAGTTTCTCAAAATGGGAATGGCACATCTTGAGTCAGATGGAATCACACTTGGAAGGCTTAAAAAGGAAAAAAGACTCCCATTACCTGTTAAACATACACCTTGGGAGGACCGAAAATTTTTAACGCCTAGCGGGAAGTTTGAGTTTACGTCAGAGCTAGGGGTTAAAAAGGGCTTTAAAGGGAAACCGCAGTATCTATTTCCAATAGAATCAGGATTAACAAACCCTGAACTAGCAGAAAAATATCCTTACCAGCTATTATCTATTCATCCATTGCGATCAAACCATTCTCAGCATTATGTGCTAATTGAAGCGATGCAATCGGTGAAAATTGAGGTGTCAGAGGATATTGCCTTGGAAATGCAGTTAGAAGAAGGAGACAGGGTAAGGATTTATAATGATCGTGGAGAATTAACTGGTTCAGTTAAAATTCTTAAGAATGCACATCCGAAAACAGTAAATGTTGATGAAGGTTTATGGCATAAATTTGGCGGCTCTGTAAATCTCCTAACACCTGATCGTGTGTCAGATAATGGTCTAGGAAGTACTTTATATGATTGTTTAGTAGGATTAGAGAAGATAGAATAACTTTTTTATGGAGAGCTCTTAATAGCTCTTTTTTACAAAATAATAAAAGTATAACATTTTACTGAGTTTTGGTATCTAGCTCCGAAGCACAGGACGTCGCGTATCTTTGCTGCCAGCACCCAGCAACTAGTGAACTTCACACTCCTCCTTACGAAAAGTCAACATCGAATCGCTATCGCTCTTCGCGTTTCCTTTTCCCGACCTTAAGAGGTTAATAATTTGACTATACGTAGAAAGTCGGATAAGTCTCGCTATCCATTAGAGGAAAGATCACCCTCTAATGGAAGTCTCGCTTTATCTCATACGGAGTGCTCCTGTTCATACGTTGCTGAACGGGCGCTTGTGCTTTTCTAATCAGTAAGCTTGTATTTTACAGCTATACTATCTATAATTGTTGAAGATTGATTGATAACGGACAAATTTTTTTGTTTCATGATAGAGGAGTGGGATAAATGGCATTAACGGCTGGAATTGTAGGGCTTCCTAATGTAGGGAAATCTACACTATTTAACGCAATTACACAAGCTGGAGCAGAATCAGCGAACTATCCATTCTGTACAATAGATCCTAACGTAGGAATCGTTGAGGTTCCAGATGAACGTTTACAAAAGTTAACAGAACTTGTTAAGCCGAAGAAAACAGTTCCGACGGCATTTGAATTTACTGATATTGCTGGAATTGTTAAAGGGGCAAGTAAGGGTGAAGGATTAGGAAATAAATTCCTTTCACACATTAGACAGGTAGATGCTATTTGTCATGTTGTACGTTGTTTTGCAGATGACAACATCACACACGTATCTGGTAAGGTAGATCCAATTTCAGATATTGAAACAATCAACTTAGAATTGATCCTAGCGGACTTAGAAACTGTTGATAAGCGTATTGAGCGTGTTGCTAAACTAGCTAAGCAAAAAGAAAAAACAGCTGTATTTGAACATGAAATTTTAGTGAAGCTGAAAGAAGCGTTTGAAAGTGAAAAGCCTGCACGTGCAGTAGAATTTAACGAAGAACAGCTAAAATATGTGAAGCAATTACATCTTTTAACAATTAAACCAATTCTTTATGTAGCAAATGTAAGTGAAGATGAGGTCGCAGATCCTTCAAATAATCCTTATGTAAAGCAAGTACGTGAATTTGCTGCTGCTGAAAATGCAGAAGTAATCGTGGTTTGTGCAAAAATTGAATCAGAAATTGTTGAACTTGAAGGTGAAGAAAAAGAAATGTTCCTAGAGGAACTTGGTATCGAGGAGTCTGGTTTAGACCAATTAATTAAAGCTTCATACCATCTTCTTGGACTAGCTACCTACTTTACTGCAGGTGAACAAGAGGTTCGTGCTTGGACATTCAAAAAAGGTATGAAAGCTCCACAGTGTGCAGGAATCATTCATACTGATTTTGAGAGAGGGTTCATTCGAGCTGAAACTGTCTCTTACGAGGATTTATTAGCAGCGAAAACGATGGGAGCAGCACGTGAAGCTGGGAAGGTTCGCTTAGAAGGAAAAGATTATGTTGTTCAAGATGGAGATGTCATTCACTTCCGTTTTAACGTTTAATCGATTGATTAGTTCTTTTCCTAAGCTTGCGTGTTTTAATACTTTTTGTTATAATACCTAATTGTGAGTAATTTATTTATTTAATTGCTCCTTGCCCATTTATGGGCCGTTTAGACCAAAAGGAGGTGTAAGATGATGAGAAAGTACGAAGTTATGTACATCATCCGCCCAAACATTGAAGATGAAGCTAAGAAAGCTTTAGTTGAGCGTTTCAACAACGTTTTATCTGAGAATGGTGCGGAAGTGACAGAAGCGAAAGAGTGGGGCAAACGTCGCCTAGCATACGAAATCAATGATTTCCGCGATGGTTACTATATGCTTCTTCAAGTGAATTCTGAAGCAGCTGCTGTTCAAGAATTCGATCGTTTAGCAAAAATCAGCGAAGATATCATTCGCCATATCGTAATTAAAAAAGAAGACTAATCGTGATAGATAAGATATACAAAAAAGGATGGTTCTGATGTTGAATCGAGTTGTATTAGTCGGAAGACTAACAAAAGATCCAGATCTGCGTTATACACCAAGCGGAGTAGCTGTTGCTACCTTCACTTTAGCAGTAAACCGTACGTTTACAAACCAACAGGGTGAAAGAGAAGCAGATTTTCTTAACTGTGTGATTTGGCGAAAGCAGGCTGAAAATGTAGCGAACTTCCTTAAAAAAGGAAGCTTAGCAGGTGTTGACGGTCGTTTGCAATCTCGCAGTTATGAAGATCAAACTGGAAAACGTGTTTATGTAACAGAAGTTGTTGCAGAAAGTGTCCAATTCCTTGAACCTAGAGGTGCAAGTGGTGGAGGAAACAACAACAACAATAATAACTATGGTGGATTCCAAGGGAACTCTGGCAATCAAAATCCATTCGGTTCAGATCAAAATCAACGTAATCAAGGTCGTACAAGCTTTGATGACGATCCATTCGCAAATGATGGAAAGCCTATTGATATATCTGACGATGATTTACCGTTTTAATAGATAAACATCCAATATAGAAGGGAGGAAATTGATCATGGCAGGCGGACGTAAAGGTGGACGTGCAAAGCGTCGTAAAGTGTGTTTCTTTACATCTAATGGAATCACACACATCGATTATAAAGATGTAGATTTACTAAAAAAATTCGTATCTGAGCGTGGTAAAATCTTACCTCGTCGTGTAACAGGTACTAGCGCTAAATACCAACGCAAATTGACTGTAGCAATTAAGAGAGCTCGTCAAATGGCTTTATTACCATATGTTGCTGGTGAATAATAGATAAAAAGCACAGAGATGGATCTTTTCCAATCTGTGCTTTTTTCGTCATTAAAGACCGCATTTTTGATGATGTTTAAGGGTAAGATTTAGTAAGGACATCAATTAGACTGCCCTTATTTATCATACATAATATGTTTTTTGCCTACTAACTTCGGTATAAGTAGGGGGTTCTACTTGATTAAATAAGAAAGTATAACACTTTACAGAGTGTTGCTGTCTAGCTCTAGCGCCCAGCAACTAGTGAACTTCACACTCCTCCTTACGATAAGTCAACATCGAATCGCTATCGCTCTTCGTGTTTCCTTTTCCCGACCTTAAGAGGTTAATAATTTGACTATACGTAGGAAGTCGGATAAGTCTCGCTATCCATTAGAGGAAAGATCACCCTCTAATGGAAGTCTCGCTTTATCTCATACGGAGTGCTCCAGTTCATACGTTGCTGAACGGGCGCTTGTACTTTTCTTAATTAAAGAGGTGTCATTGTGAAAAAGGCTCATGTATTAACAGAAGGTGCTGTATTATTAGCAATTTACTTAGTGTTAATGCTATTTGCAAGATATGTACCAATTATAGGAACGATCATTCTATTTGTTTTACCATTGCCTTTTATTATTTTTACAATTAGGCACGGTATTTCACTTACTTTCCTCTTAATATTTGCAGGGAGTTTACTTTCAATTCTGTTCGGTTCTATTTTCAGTATAATAACAGCTGTCACATTTGGACTAAGCGGTTTAACAATGGGCTATTTTTATAAGCAAAAACAAACACTAGGTGTATTAGTTGGAGGAAGTTTAGCTTATACCTTTAGCATCATTGTTTCTTATATTGGCGCAAAATTGTTCATGAATATTGATTTTATTCATGACTCAATTAGTATACTAGAACAATCAATACAACAATCGAAATCGATTTTGGAATCATTTACAACTGATGAAAAACTAAGTGAACAGTTCACCCAGTTGGAGCAAGGGTTAGATTTAATGGTTCATTTAGTTCCTACTATGTTTATAACAATTGGGGTCATCTCGGCTGTTATTACTCATTTGCTTGCTATCCCAATCCTTAAAAGGCTAAGATTTGATCTTGCTCCATTAAAACCTTTTCGAGACTGGAAGCTGCCGCAAAGTATTGTATGGTATTATTTAATTGTTTCCATTTTGCTAATGGTAAATATAGATAAAGATACCTTCTTTTTTATCGCTGTTATCAACCTTTATTTTATCTTGCAATTTTTTGTTCTTTTGCAAGGTTATTCATTTATTTTTTATTACTCATATACAAAAGGTTGGTCAAAGGCTGTGCCAATTTCTATTATGATTGGTTCATTTCTTATCCCGATACTTCTTTATCTTATAAGAATCTTAGGTATAATTGATTTAGGCTTTCCTCTCCGTGGTAAAATAATGAAAAAATAGGTTTGTATTCACTGTTGCGAGGAGTTGATGAAAACAGCATGCCAAGTTTTTATGAAAAACCATTAATCCGTTATCCTATTTATGCACTGATTGGCGTAACAGTGATAGCAGTACTTGTTTTATCTTTTTATAATTGGATCCTTGGATCTATTTTATTAGTTATTCTAGCTATTGTCCTATATTTCATTAAAAGAGCAATTACAGATTTTAAAGATGAGATGGAAGAGTACATAACAACGCTTTCATACCGATTAAAAAAAGTTGGCGAAGAGGCTTTAATGGAGATGCCAATCGGAATTATGCTTTTTAATGATCAATATCAAATTGAATGGTCGAACCCATTTATGACTTCTTGTTTTGATGAGGATACTCTTGTTGGCAGGTCTCTTTTTGATCTTGCTGATTCTTTAGTCCCATTAATAAAACAAGAAGTTGAGTCAGATACAATAACATTGTACGACAGAGAGTTTAAGGTGATCATTAAAAGGGAAGAACGTTTGATTTACTTTTTCGATGTAACCGAACAAATTGAGATTGAAAAGCAGTATGAAGATGAACGAACAGTCTTAGCTTTTATTTTTTTAGATAACTATGATGAAGTCACTCAAGGCATGGATGATCAAACAAAAAGTGCGATAAATAGTGAGGTAACATCTTTATTAAATAAATGGGCTAAGGATTATGGTGTCTTTCTAAAAAGAATCTCTTCTGAAAGATTTATCGGTGTCTTAAACGAAGATATATTAACAAGATTAATCAAAACAAAGTTCTCAATATTAGACGAAGTACGTGAGAAGACGACCATTCATAATGTTTCGCTTACACTTAGTATTGGAGTTGGTTCTGGTGTATCTTCTTTACAAGAGCTTGGCGATCTAGCACAGTCGAGCTTAGACCTTGCTTTAGGACGTGGAGGAGACCAGGTAGCCATTAAGCAGCAAAATGGAAAGGTTAAATTCTTTGGTGGAAAAACAAACCCAATGGAAAAACGGACTAGAGTTCGTGCCCGAGTGATTTCACATGCTTTAAAAGAAATTGTCCTTGAAAGTGACAAAGTTATGATCATGGGGCATAAATACCCGGATATGGATGCTATTGGTTCGGCTATAGGGATTTTAAAGGTTTCACAAGTAAACGATAAAGAAGGATTTATTATTTTAGACCCAGATGCACTTGATTCAGGTGTAGAGCAATTACTTTCTGAAGTCAAAGTACATCCGGAATTATGGTCAAGGTTTATTACACCTGAACAAGCACTTGAAATCATGACAGATGAAACACTTCTTATTGTCGTAGACACTCATAAACCTTCATTAGTGATCGATGAAAGAGTATTATCCAGAAGTGAACATGTCATTGTCATTGATCACCATAGACGTGGAGAAGAGTTTATAAAGGATCCGATCCTTGTCTATATGGAGCCGTATGCTTCTTCTACAGCGGAGTTAGTCA
>DASQMK010000383.1:0-2572 GCA_035645575.1 Metabacillus sp. | reverse complement strand
ACATATTCAAGTATCTACACAAGTCTATGGTGACAAAGAGACTATTCAGTATGAACCGCCATTTTACTTGCCGGAATACCGAACAATCCTTAATACTATTGTGGATCCAGGAATCCAAGAGGTTTTAAGCGGGAAAATGACCGTAGAGAATTTTCTTAATAAGTGGTCAAGTGCAATGGAAACAACTCATAAGCAATACAAGGATCAAATTGAAAATTAGTTGTTTTATATTAATTCTTAACATAAAAGAGGCATACAAAGGTATGCCTCAGACTGTTGACAAACGCTCGCTTTCTTCGTTACTCACCTTGCTGCGGTGCTCATTACCAGCCCCGGTAACTCCGCTCCTCACAAGGCTTCGAGCTTTGAGAGGCAAGCGTTAGCAATCAGTCTGGAGGGCTAGCGATTTTACTATGTCTCACACTGAGACATACAAAGGTATGCCTTGTGTTTCATTTTGTTAAGGCTTTTATATCCTCACCAGGATGTGCCTTTTCATTTAAGGAAGGTCCAAATAACCGCAAAGCTTTAACTGCTTGATCTCCATTATTTTTAATTGAAAATCTAGAAACTTGTGCAGGAATAAATAGTTGATCACCTTTTTTTACTTTCTGAAGATCCTCCCCTGTTATGATCGTTGCGTTTCCAGAAAGGATGTATAATCCTGAAAACACTCCATCTCCCTGAATTTCAACCTCATTGTTTACTTCGATGAGTGTCATCCTAAAGCAAGGTGTTTGTTTATATCCAACTAGTTCGATTTCTTTATTGCTTGCAGATGCTTTTATAGTAGAAGGGGCTATTTTCCATTTTTTTAAGGTTTCTTCCCTTGTGAACGCATCGTACTTGAAAACATCAAACATTTTTTCAAAGCCTAATCCTTGATGAACTAAGTAATCTTCAAGCTTTAATCCGGAAGGGGATGTTTTTTCTAAACGGATCGTGTAGTCAGTAGGTTCCTGAATCTCAACTAACAAGCAGCCCGCTCCGATCGCATGAGGAGTGCCTGCTTCTATTAAGAAAGTATCTCCTGGTTGAACATAGTATTTATGCAAACAATCCAGCATACCTTGAATATTTTGTTCTTTAAACAAAGCTTTCCAATGTTCTTTTGTTACCCCTGGTTTAAAGCCAAGGTACACATATGGAGGTTCGCCATCGATTTTCCTTCCTCCAACAAAATGCCAGCATTCGGTTTTCCCATATGCAGATTGAAATAATTCTTTAGCCTTTTCCTTGTCAGGGTGAGTCTGTATAATCAAACGCTCCGCCGAGTCAATTAACTTTACAAGTACTCCCGTCTGGTTTCCGAATTTTTCCACATGATTTTCACCTAAAAATTCGATAGGATTTTCATCAACAATTTCTTTTAAGGTAAGGTCCACTTCAGGAAGGTCAAGTTTATTTAATCCATCCTCTTCACGACCTAAGGTTCGGCTAGAAACAATCGATATTATCCATTCTTCAGGAAAATGACTATCTTTTGGATCTTCGCTTCCATGAATTTCATCGATCAATTTTCCTCCTAAGTAGGTCCGCCATGATCGTGCAGGAGATAGTTTAATAGGTTTTGAACAATCGATATGTATTTTCCTGCTATTCAAAATAATCCCCTCCTTAATCATTATTTTTCTTTATTTGTCTCTACATCTATTTTAAGTGAATGCGCTTTCTAAAATAATGAAAGATTTTAAGATGAATGAGTAAAATTTTAAGATATGTACTTGGTTTGTTAATTATTCGTTGAGCGTGAGGAAAGATTGATTTAAACTACTATCGTTACTGTTGAAAGATTTTGGATTCCTAAGAATGATAACGTTAACATTAAGAAATAGGGAGGATATTGGTATGAAAAAGTATGTCATCTGCGGTGTTAGTAACAGGGCATTACAAATGTTTATCGGTCCAATCATAAACGAGTTTTCAAGAGAAAACGAGATTGTGGGGTTATTAGATTCAGACCCTCATCGCTTTACTGTATGTGAAGAAAAATATCCAGTCCTAGAACAAATTCCAACGTTTTCTCCTGAGCAATTTGAAACAATGATAGATCAAACTGAACCGGATTATGTCATTGTTACGGGGAGGGATGATACCCATATTGATTACATTCTAAGAGCGTTACAAAAACAGATTGATGTGATAACGGAAAAACCAATGGTGACCAATGCTCGAGATGCATATAAAGTCATGCAGGCTGAAGCAGAAAGCAATGCAAACGTCATTGTCACATTTAATTATCGATATAGTCCATTCCATCGAAAAATTAAAGAAATGATCCTTGAAGGCAAAGTTGGCAGAATAACTTCCGTTGATTTAAATTGGTATATTGATACATTCCATGGTTCTAGTTATTTTAGAAGGTGGAACCGTGATAGGGAAATTTCAGGAGGATTGTCTATTCATAAATCAACTCATCACTTTGATCTTGTGAATTGGTGGCTGGATCAAAAACCTGAAGAAGTGTTTGCATATGGAAGCTTACATTATTTTGGTCCAGAAGGGGAATTAAATCCTAGAAAGGTAACGAGTCGCTTTTGTGGAACATGTGATGATCAAAATAGCTGTGCCT
>DASQMK010000382.1:0-8156 GCA_035645575.1 Metabacillus sp. | reverse complement strand
CTCCCAATATATTATTAAAATTTTTTTGTAACTATTAAAATTTTAGTTGAAATGTTTTATAAACATGTTATGATTTCTATGGTGGAATATTATTCGTTAATAGTATTTCGGTATAGTTTATGACAGAAGTTATTTTTTTGTTGTATGAGAGAACGCTTACAAGGGAGTGGATCCATCTATGGAAGTTGATAACAATACCCAAGTATTTAATTTAGCTAAACGCACAGCAGATATGCTAGTGAAAATGTTTGGCAGTCGTTGTGAGGTCGCTGTTCATGATTTCAAAGATTTAAAAAAATCACTTATTTACCTTGCAGGGAATGTAACGAATCGAAAAATTGGCTCACCTATTACAGATTTAGTTTTAACAGAGCTTACGAAACACCCATCAGAAGTGGAGGATATTGCGAATTATAAAACTCAATCACGAAATGGCACTGTTATGAAATCCTCAACTATATTTTTGCGTGATTCGAGAGATATGGTAATTGGAGCACTTTGTATTAACTATGATATTTCTCAGGTGATGATTAGTGCAGCAGATATCGAACAATTTCTTGGTTTTGATGACAAGCAAACAAAATCAGAAAACTTTCATTCTACCGTTCAAGATGTGATTCACGATATGGTAAACCAAGTATTATCGGGCTTTAAGAAAGCGTATACACAATTAACTCTTGAAGAAAAGATTGAGTGTGTGCGGTTGTTGGAGGAAAAGGGAACATTCTTAATCAAGGGGTCAACTGAATATCTGGCAAGAGTTCTAGGAGTTTCAAAGTTTACGATTTATAATTACCTTCAAAAAATCAGGACACAGAATGAGTATCTTCTAGAAGAGTCTAGTAAGTAATAACAAATAATTTAAAAATAAGGGGAAGTTATTAATGGAAATTATTAAAGGTACTGGATTACTATTGTTAGTTTTAGCACTGTTTAGTTTATTTAGTTATAAAGCCCCAAAAGGTATGAAAGCAATGACCGCTCTGGCAGGTGCAGCCTGTGCAGCGTTCCTTGTCGAAGCATTTCAGTTATATGTAGGTGGTGATTTATTAGGGATTAAATTTCTTGGTGAAGTCGGTTCAGCTGCGGGAAGTATGGGGGGAGTTGCTGCAGCAGCCCTTGTAGCACTTGCTATTGGTGTATCACCTGTGTATGCTTTATTACTTGGAGTTAGTTGTGCTGGTCTAGGATTACTTCCAGGATTTATAGCTGGATATTTAGTTGCATTCCTAGTAAAACTAATTGAGAAGAAAGTTCCAGGTGGTTTAGATCTTATCGTCATTATTTTAGTATGTGCACCTATGGTTCGCTTAATAGGTGAATTCATGAATCCTATCGTAAATGCAACACTATTAAATATCGGTGGAATCATTACGGAGACAGCCAATAGTAATCCTATTATCATGGGGATTATTTTAGGTGGAGTCATTACAGTCGTTGCAACAGCACCGCTTAGCTCAATGGCTTTAACTGCCATGCTTGGACTAACTGGAGGTCCAATGGCAATTGGGGCCCTAGCAGTATTTGGATCATCTTTCATGAACTATGTTCTTTTCGATCGCATGAAATTTGGTGACCGTAAAACAACCATTTCTGTTGCAATTGAACCATTAACTCAAGCACATATCATCTCAGCTAATCCTATTCCAGTGTATGTTACAAACTTTGTTGGTGGTGCATCTGCTGGTGTCATTATTGCTTTATCTGGATTGATCAATAATGCAACAGGAACAGCGACACCTATTGCTGGGTTAGCAGTTATGTACGGATTCAATGATCCTATGAAAGTAACTCTTGTTGCATTATCCTGTGCAGCCGTAGGTCTGTTATGCGGGTATTTAGGATCGATTGTTTTTAAAAACTATAAAATAAAAACCGTTGATAAACTTGAGGAAGCTTCAACAAAAGAAGAAGCAGTAGCATAAAATAGTTAATAATGAATTGACCATATATAAGAAAAAGGAGAGTTTCTATGAAATATCGTTCGGCTTTTGACATAATTGGTCCAGTAATGATTGGACCTTCCAGCTCTCATACAGCTGGAGCGGCACGGATTGGACGGGTAGCCCGTACATTATTTGAAAGGCAGCCGAAAAAAGTCATTGTGTCCCTTTATGGTTCCTTTGCTAAAACCTATAAAGGTCATGGAACAGATTTAGCGCTGGTTGCTGGACTTTTAGATTTCGATACATTTGACGAACGTATCCCAAATTCATTGACTATAGCAGAAGAGCTAGGGATGGAAGTTATTTTTCAGACAGAAGAAGCAGTTACAGAACATCCCAATACCGTAAAATTAAATCTTTTTGATGATAAAAATGAAATGGAGATTATCGGGATATCGGTAGGTGGCGGCACAATCGAAATTACTGAGATTAACTCATTTAAACTAAAGTTATCAGGAGATCCGGCCATTCTCGTTATGCACCGTGACCGATTTGGAATCATATCAATGGTAACTTCTATTCTATCAAAATATGAAATTAATATTGGACATATGGAGGTCGCTCGTAAAGAAAAAGGCGACAACGCGATTATGGTCATTGAGGTCGATCAAAAAATTGAGGATACCGTGATAGATGAACTAAGAAATCTTTCTAACGTAAATAGAGTGATTAGGATGGTTGAGTAAAAATAGAAACGTTAGGCAAGTGGATTAAACGTTTATATGAATAGAAGAATTGAGTCAATAGGAGGACTTGCAATGTTTCGAAATGTAGCGGAACTTGTTTCGTTAGCAGAACAACATCGTGTGAAAATTGCCGAGATTATGATACGGCAAGAAATAGAAATAACAGGATTAACTCGAGAAGAAATTATGAATAAAATGGATCACAACTTAACAATTATGGAAAATGCTGTGGAGCGTGGGCTTAATGGAGTAAAATCACAGACAGGGCTCACTGGTGGGGACGCTGTATTGTTACAAAATTATCTAAGAAGCGGCAAAGGATTATCCGGTTCGATCTTATTGGATGCGGTTAGCAAGGCAATGGCAACAAATGAAGTGAATGCAGCAATGGGTGTTATTTGTGCCACGCCAACCGCTGGATCTGCCGGGGTTGTGCCTGGAACTTTATTTGCTGTTAAAGAACAACTAAATCCAACCCGACTTGAAATGATTGAGTATTTATTTACGGCAGCTGCCTTTGGTTTTGTTATAGCTAATAATGCCACTGTTTCCGGTGCTGCTGGTGGATGTCAGGCAGAAGTTGGCTCAGCAGCAGGCATGGCAGCGGCATCGATTGTTGAAATGGCTGGTGGCACTCCTCAGCAGGCAGCAGAGGCAATGGCTATAACGTTGAAAAATATGTTAGGGCTTGTTTGCGATCCAGTAGCTGGTCTTGTAGAAGTACCTTGTGTAAAACGAAATGCAATGGGTGCATCAAATGCCTTAACAGCGGCTGATATGGCTCTTGCAGGAATTAAAAGCAGAATTCCATGTGATGAGGTGATCAGTGCGATGTATGCAATTGGTCAATCCATGCCTTCTGCTTTAAGAGAAACTGCTGAAGGCGGATTGGCAGCAACACCAACTGGCCGAAGATTAGAAGCTGAAATTTTTGGTCAGCCAAAGCCAAGATTGAAGGACTATCTTTTAAAATAATACAGAATGAAACAGCGCACTATTAATCAGTTGGTGTGCTGTTTTGTGTTATCTATTTAAAAAGTTGGAGAAGACGCGGTTGACTATCGCAATAGATATTCTTATAATGTTGTAGTATTTTCATATACAAAAGGATGAATATGATGAAAAAAGCAGATAAATTAGCCTCCTAAAAACCAAACGAAAATTTTTAGGAGGCGTTGAAATTGAAATTTAATATGATAGACCGTGAATATTGGCATCGAAAAGAGTATTTTGAACATTATTTACAACAACAAACAACATTCAGTATAACGAATGAAATAAATATAACGATACTTATGGAAAGCTTGAAGAAAAAGAATTTTAAGTTATACCCTGCGTTTATTTATATGATTACAAAAATAGTTAATTCACATAGAGAATTTAGAACCAGTTTTAACTCAGAAGGGAAAATAGGTTATTGGTCAGAGGTTTTACCTTCTTATACCATTTTTGATAAGAAGACATGTACATTTTCAAGCATTTGGTCATCAAATTTAACTACGTTTTCCGAGTTTCATTCTCAATATGAAAAAGATGTAGAAAAATATAATGGGACGGGTAGGATGTTTCCAAAGACTCCTATACCAGAAAATAATATCCCGATATCTATGATTCCTTGGAGTTCTTTTACTGGATTTAATTTGAATATTCATCATGCTGGAGACTATCTTTTACCAATTATAACTGGCGGTAAATATTCTCAAGTAAATGGGGAATTATTCTTACCTGTTTCACTACAAATTCATCATGCCGTTTGTGATGGTTATCATGCAAGTGTTTTTATGAATGAATTCCAAAGATTGGCTGATGAAAATGTAGAGTGGCTATTATAGTTGAGTAATAAGAAATAAGTATAAGGGAACTGTTAAATCAGTTCCTTTTTTGAATGGGAAATTGAGGTTAATGAGAAACTTAAAATAAAACATAAGTTTTCAGTTTTGTTATAAAGGGTTAGCAATTGTTCTTCAACAAACGGAAACGATTCAATTATAACTCGATCAAAAACATAAAAAAGCAATCTCATTAGAGTTGCTTTTTGTTTGAAAGTAAGTTAACTGTCTCTTCTGTTTTGTTCGGAATTATGCTTGTTAATTAATTCAGGAGAATTTTCAATATAAGCAGTATTTTTTTTGTCTGTCTTTGTATCCCATATGCTAAACTTTATACTATTTTGTGAATGATTATCTTTTCTAGACATATGATTCACCTCCGTTTTAGTATCCTTTGATTTATAGAATAAATTATTCAGTAAGAAGCGAATTAATAGTGGAAAAGATTCAAAATCATTTTTAGGTAGAGAATTATATCCAGGTTAATTTAACAAGGTTAAAAGACTAATTTGGTACTATAATTAATATAAAAGGGAGGATTATGATGGAGAACCAGTCTGTGTTAAAAAATCATATACTTGAATTAGAGCAACGATTCTTAGAAGCTAAAACTAGAACAACACCAGAAGAAATAGATAAGTTACTGCTGACGACTTTTTTGAATTTGGCTGCTCAGGGAATGTTTGGTACAAAAGGGATACTGTTGGTGGAGGAGGGCTTAGTGTAAGGGAAATGATTCTTTCTGAGTTTGAAATTTATCCCTTATCAGAAGATGTGGTGTTGGCAACATATCGCATAAAAGATAAACAAGGATGCTGAATACCTTACGAAGTTCGATTTGGAAATGTATTGATGGAAGATGGCAAATGTTTTTCCATCAAGGAACGATAACGAAATCTTAATAAATTTTAAAAATATTATTGATTGATAGGCTACCGCCTACACTAAAAAACTTTATACATAATGGCTAAAAAATGGGCTTCATTTTAGGTGTTTTAATGAAGCATTCTTCCCACTAGACGGGCTCCAATTTTCGATAAACGTATATACTATATCGTCTTAGTAATTTCACAAACGAAAGGAAGAGGTTTAGATGTACGGTTACGAAAACAATCCGCATGTGGCAGGTGCAGCAAACGCACCTCATCATGTTGCTGGGGTAAATGCTCCTCATCAGCCTGTCATGCCTTACAGTCATGTATCTCCTGCTTATGGATATTGCCCTCCTTACAGAGGTAATACGTTCGCGCTAATTGTTGTACTATTTATTTTATTAATTATTATTGGTGCAACAATCTATGGTAATAAGTGTTAACCACTTATACCTGAAAAAGACACTATTTTTAGTGTCTTTTTTTTAAATACTAGGCAATTTCGTTAAACTAAAAAGTTGAAATAGTTTAAAAGATTTTTAAGTATAATGGTAATGAAAAAACGAGCAAAAGTAATTACTTGTAAGTATTAGAAGGAGGTTAGCCATTTGGAAACCATAAAAAGAATGTATGAGCATTTACACTGGGCTAATCAGCGCATTTTAGAAGCCTTGAAAACAATTGAACCTGTTAACAGTCACAAAGCAAGACGGTTCTTTTCACATATTCTTTGTTCAGAACAAGTATGGTTAAGCAGAATTTATGGAAAGGACAACTCACTACTACCCCTTTGGAGTGAACATGGGTTAGAAGACTGTGAAGAACTTGTCAATCGTAATGAACAAAGTTTTTCAGAATTACTTTCTTCTTTAACAGAAGCCGACCTAGATCAACAGATCAAGTACAAAAACAGTAAAGGCATGGAGTTTCAAACCTGTTAATATTGATTTTATTACTTTTGAGAGACAGTATTGATAAAGCATATAAAAATTTTAAGTTGAATATGTATATTTTAATTATGGTCCTTAATGCAATCGATTGTGCATAAAAATAATGTTTAATAGAACAGATTAAGTAAATTTCTATAATACAGAACAAAGATTATAAATAAATAACCAAATTACAAATCACTCAAGTAGTTTTCAGAAGAAAAATTATAAAAGTTTTTATGCAAACGGTTGCCTAAATTGTTTTTGTCTGTTATATTAGTTTTTAAGATTAATAGGAGGAATGCATCATGAATAGAAAATGGTGGAAAGAAGCGGTGGCTTATCAAATTTATCCGCGCAGTTTTATGGATGTAAATGGTGATGGGATTGGTGATCTTCAAGGTGTTATTTCTAAGTTGGATTATCTGCAAGATTTAGGAATTGACGTAATTTGGATTTGTCCAATTTATACTTCGCCAAATGATGATAACGGTTACGATATTAGTGATTATAAAGGAATTATGGAAGATTTCGGTACAATGTCCGATTTCGATGAACTTTTGACAGAGGTACATAAGCGTGGCATGAAATTAATTATGGATTTGGTTATTAATCATACCTCTGATGAACACCCATGGTTTATTGAATCTCGTACATCAGAAGACAATCCTTATCGAGATTATTATATTTGGCATCCTGGTAAAAACAACGCAGAGCCCAATAATTGGGAATCAATATTTGGTGGTTCAGCATGGGAATATGATAAGAAGACAAAGGAATATTATATGCATGTTTTCTCCCGTAAACAGCCGGATTTAAACTGGGAAAATCCAAATGTTCGAAATGACTTATATGAAATGATTAATTGGTGGCTTGATAAGGGAATCGATGGGTTTCGGGTCGATGCGATTTCTCATATAAAGAAAGTGCCAGGATTTCCGGATTTGCCAAATCCAAAGAAACTTAAATATGTCCCATCATTTGAAGGGCATATGAATCGTGATGGCATTGATGTCTTTCTCCAGGAGCTTAAGCGCGAAACGTTTGCGAAATATGATATTATGACAGTAGGTGAAGCAAATGGCGTGAAACCAGATCAGGCAGAAGAGTGGGTTGGAGAAGAAAAAGGCATTTTTAATATGATTTTTCAATTTGAACATTTAGACCTGTGGGGAAAAAGTGTTACGGGTGGAATTGATCTTCCATCATTGAAAGAAACCTTTAAAGCTTGGCAAACAGCACTTGATGGGTTAGGCTGGAATGCACTGTTCCTGGAAAATCATGATCAGCCGCGCTCTGTTTCTACATGGGGAGACAGTGATCAATACTGGGATCAATCAGCTAAATGTCTGGCGACAATGTATTTTCTTATGCAAGGAACACCATTTATTTACCAAGGACAAGAAATTGGCATGACAAATGTACAGTTTCCTTCAATAGATGATTATAATGATGTTGCCATCAAAAACTTATATCGAAACGGTATTGAAAATGGCCAGAGTCACGAAGAATTAATGGAGATCATTTGGAAAAACGGCAGGGATAATTCACGAACGCCAATGCAATGGACAAATGGAGAGAATGCGGGATTTACGACTGGAAAGCCTTGGTTAAAACTAAATCCGAATTATACTCAAATCAATGTCGAGCATGCAATGAATAATCCAAATTCAATTTACCACTACTATAAAAACCTTATTCAATTACGAAAAGAAAATCTGACACTAGTGTATGGAAGCTTTCAGCTTGTTTTAGAGAATCATAACCAAATCTTTGCATATGCAAGAACATGGAAAGATGAAACATTTCTTATTTTAACGAACCTTTTTGCAAAAGAGACAACATATCAACTTCCTTCTGAATGGAAAAACAAAAACGCGGAACTGTTGATAGG
>DASQMK010000381.1:0-2731 GCA_035645575.1 Metabacillus sp. | reverse complement strand
ACTCGTTCATGGCGACCTACATACGGGTAGTATTTTTGCCGATGAAAACGAAACAAAAGTCATCGATCCAGAGTTTGCTTATTTTGGGCCTATTGGTTTCGATGTTGGGCAAGTATTTGCTAACCTTCTCTTTAATGCACTGGCCCGTGATCCTGAGAATCAGGAAGTCATTTACAACCATATTGAAACAACGTGGAATGTATTTGTGAAAGAATTTTCTCTAGCATGGAACAAAGATGCTCTTGAAATTTTCACGAAAGTAGATGGCTATTTAGAGTATGTTTTAGCTGAAATCTTTGAAGAAGCTGTTGGATTTGCCGGCTGCGAAATTATTCGTCGCACAATCGGTTTAGCTCATATTGCTGACTTAAATACGATCGAACCACTTGAAAGAAGAATTGCAACAAAGCAGGTTGCTTTATCTTTAGGAAGTGAATTAATCAAAAATCGAAAAACAATTAATTCACCTCAGCAATTTAAAGAATATGTTAAGCAAACCGCAGTATCAGTCAACTAATGAATTTGCAAAATAAAGGAGTTTTTATATATGACTACACAAAATTTTATTATACCTCGTTCTGTTCTTTGGAGGGAAGAGTATATCTCATTATTAAATCAACAAAAAATCCCTCAGGTTACTGAGTACCTTGAACTAAAAACAGTTGAAGATATTTGGGAAGCTATTCAGTCTTTAAAGGTTAGAGGAGCTCCTGCAATCGGCATTACTGCAGCATATGGCTTAGCATTAGCAGCTAAACTTGATTCTTCACATACTTATGAAGGTTTTCTACGAAATCTAGAAAATCATCGTGATTATCTAGCTAGCTCAAGGCCAACAGCTGTAAACCTTTTTTGGGCATTAGAACGATTGATGAATAGTATTAAAGAAGTGACAGACATCGATGAAGCAAAGGCAACACTGTTAAACGAAGCAAAAGCAATTGAAGCGGAAGATGAAAAAGTATGCCAATCAATTGGTGAACATGCACTATCTGTTTTCAAAGATGGAGATCGAATTATGACGATTTGTAATGCAGGTTCTATAGCAACAGCTAAATATGGAACAGCTCTCGCTCCTTTTTATCTTGCTAAGGAAAAGAATATACATTTAAGCGTTTTTGCATGTGAAACAAGACCAGTTCTTCAAGGAGCTCGTCTCACTACATGGGAACTAATGCAAGCAGGTGTTGATGTTACATTAATTACAGATAATATGGCAGCACATACAATTAAATCGAAGAGCATCTCTGCTATTATCGTTGGTGCCGATCGAATTGCTTCTAATGGTGATACAGCTAATAAAATTGGAACCTTTAATCTTGCACTACTCGCAAAAGCCTTTAACATTCCGTTTTATGTAGCAGCACCATTATCAACGTTTGACCCTACAATTACAGACGGAAATCAAATACCGATTGAAGAACGCCACTCAGAAGAAATTACGCACATTCAGGGAGTTCAAGTAGCCCCAGAAGGTGTAAAAGTATTTAATCCAGCATTCGACGTTACACCTAATGAATTAATTGCAGGGATTATTACTGAAAAGGGTATTTTAACTCGTGATTATAAGGAAAGTATTTCAACATTATTTCAAAAGTAAATAGAAAAATGATAGCTTGCAGCGAAGTCCTATATCCTTTCTAAGGATAAAAAAGAACAAAGTGTTCACATCTAACTTGTGCCACTTTGTTCTTTTTGTTTACTCACAATTAGGTTTCCGTATTTTTTCGAAGAAGATTGCTTTTTTCTTGTTCTGTTAAAACGTGTAGCTTTGACAACAGAATAGAATAAAAATACACTTTTTGATAACGTTTGTTTTGCAAAAACATATAACTTGCCCCTTTCTTTACCTTACGCAACTTTTTTCTCTTAATGACATAATATGTTACGAAGTCAATAATGTGACAAGTCATAAGTTACTCTTGAAATAGGATCTTTTCATGAGTTAGGAGAATGGCTTTTAACTCAGTTTTTGTCCCAGCATATCCAGTAAGCTTTTTGTTTTTACCAATGACTCGGTGACATGGAATCAAAATAGGAAGTTTATTTGCTTTATTCGCTTGTCCAATTGCTCGAACAGCATTTTTTTGACCGATACTAATTGCAATATCTTGGTAGCTACAAACCTTCCCAAAGGGAATTTCCCTAAGTTTATCCCAGATACGTTTTTGAAAGTCTGTTCCATTAAGCTCCAATGGTAAATCAAATTCTTTTCGGCCTTCATAAAAGTACTCATGTAACTGTCTAATTGCATTTTGTAACACATTACATTGCTTCTCATGATCAAAGTGGAATTTTTCCCCTGATCGAAAAGAATCAAATTGCTCTGTTGTTAAAAATAAATTCGTTATTTTTTCACTATTAGAGACAACAGTTAATTTTCCTAATGGTGAATCATAAAAATCATAATAATTCATAAAAACCCTCATTTTTCTATTTATTCATTCAATATGCTCACGAAAAAATAACCTATTATCAAGTTATTGTCTAATAGGTAACGTAATATGAAAAGTTGTTCCTTTTCCTTCTTCACTTTCTACATCTACTTGCCCTCGGTGCTCTTCAATAATTTTATAGCTAACCATTAATCCAAGGCCAGTACCTCTTTCCTTTGTTGTATAAAAGGGCTGCCCTAATCGTTTAATTTTATCTTCTGGAATACCTGAACCTCTGTCTGTGATGGATACTAAAAGATTATCCTCATCCTTTTGTTTTATTTTTACATCAATTT
>DASQMK010000380.1:0-11921 GCA_035645575.1 Metabacillus sp. | reverse complement strand
ATGCCCTCTCGGAGCAGCGGTGATTGCTCCTTTAAAGTTGCGTGGTAAACCGATTGGCACGTTAAAATTTTATTTTCGCTCTGAGAAGGAAATCACGAATGTTGTGATGGAGTTGATTACTGGGCTTAGTTCGATGATCAGCAATCAACTTGAAATCTCTGAAGCGGATAAAGCTTATCAGCTTGCTAAGGAAACAGAGATAAGGGCGCTTCAAGCACAGATCAGTCCGCACTTTCTATTTAATACGCTTAATACAATCGTTTCTCTTGTACGCATCGATCCGGCAAAAGCACGTAAGCTACTTGTTTCTTTGTCCCATTTTTTACGGCAAAACCTGACTGTGACAACACATAAAAAGATTATGCTGGAGCAGGAATTACGTCATGTAAAAGCGTATTTAGCGATTGAAGAAGCCCGGTTTGTTGATCGCTTAGAAGTTTTCTATGATATAGATGAAGGAGCTCTTTTTCAAAGCATCCCCCCACTTACGCTGCAGCCACTTGTTGAAAATGCAATGAAGCATGGCTTCAAGGATAAAGAGGAAAACTGTTTGCTGAACATTACAATAAGAAAGAAAAAGAACATTACTTATATAAGTGTAAAAGACAATGGAAAAGGAATGAGTAAAGAAATCGCCAATCAAATTTCCCAAACTCCGGTTCAATCTGAGAAAGGAAGCGGTCTCGCTATTTATAATGTGAATCGCAGGCTGACGATGATGTTTGGAGAGGAAGCGGCGCTAAAAATTGTAAGTGAACCTGATAAAGGCACAGAAATTGCCTTTTCAATCCCGTATGAAGTGGAGGAAAAAACAAATGAAATCATCCATTAAAACGTTAATTGTTGATGATGAATTATATAGTCGTGATGAGCTAAAGCATTTATTACAGGATTTTCCATCTATCAACATTGTTGGTGAAGCAGAATCCGGAGAAGCGGCAGTCATGAAATCTCTTCAGCTTCAGCCTGATGTTGTTTTTTTAGATGTAGAGATGCCAAAAATGAATGGAATGGCAGCGGCAAAAGCACTGATGGAATTAAAAAAAGTCCCGCTTATTGTCTTCGCGACAGCGTATCCGCAATTTGCGGTAGAGGCGTTCCGTTATGATGCGATTGATTATTTATTAAAACCGTACGACGAAGATCAGTTACAGGAAACGATTCAGCGGATTGAGAAAAAATTTGCAAGTAACGATGAAAGTGAGATAGGTAAACGTTCCGGAAAACTTCCTGTTGAAGCAGAAGGCGAGATCTTTTATCTCGAACCAGCGGACATTTTGTATATTTACAGGGACGAAAAGGTAACGAAGCTGATCACAAAAACAGGAGAATTTGAAACAAAAACACCCCTTAAGGAGCTGGAAAGCAAACTTAGTGCGTTCGATTTTTTCCGAATACATAAAAGCTATCTTGTGAACTTATCATACGTTTCGAAACTAACCCCATGGTTCAATGGTGCTTATCAGTTGCAAATCGAAGGCAGAGATGAAATGTTGGCAGTTAGCCGAAATTATGTAAAATCACTGAGAACGCACTTAGAAATTTAGTCCCTTACTTGCATCTTAATCGCTATTTTTAACATGTTAGTCCCCGTTTTTGACCTTTTGATCTAAAACTCCTCCTTTCAAACTGTTATTGCATTATACTTTATGTAAACGCATTCATTATTTTATAAAGAAGAGGGGGAGTAATCATGTATACGTTTTTAGGAGGTATTGCTCTTTTACTTATAGGTTATTTCACGTACGGAAAATTTATTGAAAGAATGTTCGGGGTAAAAGAAGATCGTGCCACCCCGGCATATGTGAACAGCGATGGTGTTGACTATGTGCCAATGAGCACACCGAAGAATTCACTTATTCAATTGTTAAATATCGCGGGCACAGGACCTATTTTCGGTCCAATTATGGGAGCGCTTTACGGGCCAGCTGCCTTTATTTGGATCGTTGTTGGCTGTATTTTTGCCGGGGCTGTCCATGACTATTTAACAGGGATGATCTCAATCCGAAATCGCGGTGCCCACTTACCTGAGCTTGCAAGTAAGTTTCTTGGAAAAGTCATGAGACACGTTGTAAACGCATTCGCAATCCTGCTTCTACTATTAGTAGGAACAGTGTTTGTCTCAACACCAGCAAGTCTCTTACATGTGTTAATGGATGGCAAAATCGCATTAGGCGTGATCATTGGAGCTATTTTCCTTTATTATATTTTAGCTACTCTATTACCAGTTGATAAAATCATCGGTCGTTTATATCCATACTTTGGAGCATTACTTGTGATTAGTGCTCTAGGTGTCGGTATTGGTTTAATCGTAACAGGAGCACCAATTCCTGAGCTTTCTTTTCAAAATTTCCATCCTGATAACGCGCCAATTTTCCCATTGATCTTTTTCACGATCACATGTGGTGCTCTTTCAGGCTTCCATGCTACACAAACACCAATCATTTCGCGTACAACGCAAAATGAAAAACAAGGTCGTAAAATTTTCTATGGTATGATGATTGCTGAAGGTATCATTGCAATGATTTGGGCAGCAGCATCAATGAGCTTATTTGATGGCTATAATGGTCTAAATGAAGTGCTTGCAGCAGGTGGTCCTGGTGCAGTTGTAAGTGAAGTTTCAACAGTGATGCTTGGCGCAATCGGCGGTACACTTGCGGTGCTTGGTGTCGTGGTCTTACCGATTACATCTGGTGATACTGCTTTCCGAAGTGCACGTATGATTATCGCTGAATACCTGAACATCGCACAAAAGAAATTGTCTAGCCGTTTATGGATTGCGGTACCGTTATTTGTTATCTCATTTATCCTAACTCAGATCGACTTTAACATTTTATGGAGATACTTTAGCTGGGCCAACCAAGCAACAGCGGTTATCGCATTATTTGTCGGTGCTATGTATTTATATATTGCGAAGAAAAATTACTGGGTATCGCTTATCCCTGGATCGTTCATGCTCGTCATGGTGATTACCTATATCCTTAATGCGCAAATCGGCTTCCGCTTATCAATGGATGTATCATGGTATGGCGGTGTGATCGGAACGGCTATCCTGCTTGTCCTATTCTTCCGTGCCGCTAAAAAGGCTCGAGCGAATAATCTTCAGCTTGATGAGGATATTTCAGATTGGGATAAGGCAGCATAATGAACTGCTGCAGACCTGAATATAGCAAGGTTATAATTGTGAGGAAATAAAGTTAACAGAAAAGGGCGGGATTCGCTTCCCCTTTCTGTTAAAATCACCTTTAGTTTGATAACAGTTGGAGGCATTGTCGATGCTTCTTCAATTAGAAAAGGATAAGGACAGTTCTGTACCGCTTATATGTGGTGCGGGGCTGTCCTTTATTTTATTTTTCATTCGAAACGTACATACATTTCATTCATAGCTCTAAAGCCTATAAGTTTTCTCCATTTTACCGCTTTAACCTCTAGTGGTGTATTTACTGAGTTTAGTAATATCGTTCGTAGGGCAATTTGAGCTTCTAACCTAGCTAAAGCAGAACCCAAGCAGAAATGAATACCCGATCCAAAAGCAAGGTGTTGATTTGGATTTCTTGTGATATCAAAGACATTCGCATTAGAGAATTGGTTTGCATCTCTATTTGCTGCTCCAATAAGAATATACACATGATCACCTTTATTAATCTGAACATTGTTAAGTTTAACTTCCTCTGATGCTAACCTAGCAATTACTTGAGTAGGACTTTCATATCGTAAGCATTCTTCTATTGCTGAATCAATTAGTGAAGGATTTTCAATTAACTTAGCGTATTCTTTCGGGTTAGTTAAAAAACAATAAAGTGAATTACTTATTAAATTGACGGTTGTTTCATGTCCTGCAATCACAAGTAGTACAGACATCACTAAAAGCTCTTCTTCCGTTACTTTCCTATCTTTTTCTTGATGTAATAATTCACTAATGAGGTCATCCTGAGGAGATTGCCTTCTCTTTTTAATCAGTTCTTTAAAAAAGGATAACATCTCCAATGTTGTTTTGGTTCCCTCAACAATTGTATGTCTTGAACGGGTAAGATCGATAGACTGGATTAAACTAAGGGCCCATTTGCGAAAAATAGTCTTATTCTCTTCTGGAATCCCTATTATTTTCGCAATAACAAGACTAGCGAAAGGAAATGCAAAATCAGAAATTATCTCCATATTCTTTTGACCCTTTACATTAGTAAATAAATCTATAGCAAGATTTTCTATAAATGGGCGATATTTTTCTATGGCTGTAGGTGTGAATTGACGACTAACGAGCATACGTAATCTAGCATGATCGGGTGGATTTTTAAAAAGGATCATATCTCTTTGGATTGTTTTTAAGGCTTCGTACTTTTTGGTTGTCTCTGGAAGGGGGATTCGAGTTTGGAAACGATTATCTTTAAGGATGGTTAATGCTTCTTGATATCCAGTCACGTACCACCCAGGATATTTCAACAAACTCCCTTTATATACCGGGTGAATCGAACGAATTTCCTCATAAAAAGGATAGGGGTTTTTTATTATTTCATATATAGAATGCTCAGTATTTAGACTCTTCATGCTCTACCTCCTAATCTTAATTTGTTGTATACCAAAGAAGAGATACGTTCCTCCGAATCTCTTTTTTATCGATATTTTCTTGTAACTATAATTGCTTTATTTTCTCTACACTCATATTGCCGCCGGTTTATTTACAATTTCAGCAATTGATTTATTTTATCCTCCCATTAAATTGATAAGGTTTGGTACATTGATATGTTCTTTTACCATTTTTTTAATGGCTTCTTTATTCCTGTTCTCAAGCTTCGGTGTAACTCCTAAAATTGGTACTCCGCATTGCTTTTCAATCACGTCAGGATTGGTCTGTTCTGCTAAATCAAAGCCTTTATTTTTTCCATTTATAATAATTCCTGCTATTTCAATTCCTAAACTTCGGGCGTATTTCACTGTTAGAAATGTCTGATTGATTGTACCTAAGTTTGGCCTTGCGATAATAATTGTAGGGAGGCTCAAAGCTATGATCAAATCACTTACTAAAAAATCCGGGCCAAGCGGAACGGAAATTCCTCCTGCACCTTCAACAAGAAAATATTGATGTCTCTCTTTAATACCATCCCAGTGATTCAATACGTCTTTAAGATAAATAGATTTTCCCTCTAGCTTTCCTGCAACATAAGGAGCAAGAGGTTCCTTAAATTCAAATGGTGTAATGTCTTTGTAGGTTAGGGAAGATTGTGAAGCTTCCAAAAGCAAACTCGTATCGCTTTCTGGGTGTTCACGTGAAATTCCGCTTAACAGCGGTTTATATACACCAATATCCATTTGTTTTTCTTTAAGTACAGCTGCAATTCCACTTGTTATAAATGTTTTTCCTACACCTGTGTCTGTTCCTGTTACAAAAAATCCCTTCATTTAATTAATTCCAACTCCCTTCCAATTTCTGCGAATGTAGCAAGCATGTACTCAACCTGTAAATCATTATGATCAGCAGTAACAGTCAGTCTGATACGGCTTTCTTCTTTTGGAACTGTCGGAGGCCTGATCGCAGGTGCATAAATACCATTTTCTTGAAGCTTGTTTGAAAATCTAACCGACATTTCTGGATCACCAATAATCACTGGGATGATTGGCGTATTTTGTCCATAGACTATGAAACCCATTTCTTCTAGAGAGTTTTTTATTATTTTTATCTTTCTGAGTAAGCTTTCCCTTTTTTTCTGACTCTTCTCAATAATATCTATTGCGGCACAGGCGGCTGCACAGCTTACCGGAGGGATAGAGGTTTGAAAGATAAACGTTCTAGCATGATTTAGCAAGAATTCTATCAGCACTTTAGAACCTGTTACAAAACCTCCTTCAACCCCCACTGCCTTACTTAAAGTCCCAATGACTACATCTGGAGAAACACCAAAAAATTCACTTGTTCCTCTTCCTCTTTCTCCTAAAACACCTGTAGCATGTGCATCATCTACAATGACATAAGCATTATATTGTTTAGCTAGTTTCATAATTTGGTCTAATGGAGCAATCGTTCCATCCATACTAAAAACACCATCTGTGACAATAAATCTTCGAGTATAAATTTGTGTTTCTTTTAATTTCTCCTCAAGATTATTCATGTCAGTATGCTTATATATGACAGTTTCTGCTTTCGATAATCTGCAACCGTCGATGATACTCGCATGATTAAGTTGATCACTTAACAGCACATCTCCTTTTTCCGGAAGGGATGAGAGAACACCAACATTAGCTAAATAGCCGCTTGAGAACAAAAGAGCAGCCTCCATCCTTTTGAAAATGGCAATTCTTCGCTCTAGCTTTTCATGCCATTCCGTGTTTCCAGTTGTTAACCTAGAACCGCTGCTTCCTATCCCAAATTCCTTTACCGTTTTTACGGCCTCTTCTATTAAAATCGGATTGTTCGCTAAGCTTAAATAGTTGTTTGATGAAAAAACAATCTGTTGTGTCCCATTAACTAACATTTGCGGCTGGGATGCAGTGCTCATTGTCCTTAACTTTCGATACAAGCCAACCTGTTTCGTCTTTTCTATCCTTTCACTTAACCATTGATCAATACCCACTACAAGTAACCTCTTGAATCGCTTGTTTCATAATGTTAACCATAGCTTTAAGCTCTTCTTTCGTACTTATAAGTGGAGGCATAAAAACAATGACATCTCCTGTTGGTCTTGTCAGCATCCCTAGTTCTCTCATTTTTAACGTAACTTGATAGCCCATCCTTGCTTTTGTTGGAAATCTTTCTTTTGTTTCCTTAGACTTTACTAGCTCAATCCCACACATAAAGCCTAATTGTCTGATATCTCCTACATGAGGCATATCCTTTAATTCTTGTAATAACTCATGTAATTGTTCGGCTTTTTCACTTACCTGTGCAACAATTTGATCTTGCTCAAACAAATGTAAATTTTCAAGTGCAACCGCACAACCTAGTTGGTTCCCAGTATAGGAGTGGCCATGGAAAAAGGTTTTTACTCTATTGTAATCATCATAAAAAGCTTGATAGATTTCCTCTGTCGTAAAAGTAACAGCTATAGGTAAATACCCGCCTGTAATTCCTTTTCCAGCAGCCATTAAATCAGGTTGAATATCTTCATATTCACAAGCAAACATTTTGCCAGTTCGCCCAAAGCCAGTGGCTACTTCATCAACAATCATAAGTACATCATATTTTGTACATAGCTCTCGAACACCTGACAAAAAACCTTCAGGCATGACAATCATTCCACCAGCACCTTGTACCATGGATTCGATGGATAATGCAGCAATCGATTCGTGTTGTTCAATCAGCAGCATTTCTAACTGTTTAAGACAGTCATCCCTGCAAATTTCTGGATCTCCACTTTCTGATCGGTACACATATGGAATGGAAGCTTTATAGCTTTCAAACATAAGTGGTCCATAGACTTGATGGAAAAGCTCAATTGAACCGACACTGACCGCCCCGATCGTATCTCCATGATAGCCATTTTGCATGGAGATGAACTTTTGTTTTTCTGGCATTCCAATATTCTTCCAATATTGAAATGCCATTTTTAATGCAATTTCCATCGCTTCCGCACCACTATCAGAGTAAAAAACCCTTGTTAAGTTTTCTGGAGTTATTTTTATAAGTTTTTCTGCAAGCTCTGTAGCTGGAATATTTGTCATGCCCAATAATGTTGAGTGGGCGATTTTATCGAGTTGTTTTTTGATCGCATGATCTAATTCCTTTTTTCTGTGGCCATGTACATTAAGCCAAACAGACGAAAATCCATCAAAATACTCCTTTCCATTAATATCCTTTACTTTTATACCTTCGCCACTTGCAATAATTAGAGGATTTTCATCATAATCCTTCATTTGTGTAAAGGGTAACCATAAATGTTTTTTACTTTTTTCAATCAATTCATGCGTCATGTTCTTCCTCCCAGTGAACTAAAATTGGTTGTTCTTCTAAATAAGACATATATGTATTGATATCAGACGTATCGATAAAAAAGATACGGCATCCTTTCTCATCACCATAGTGTTTAAGTTGTGTAATACGTTGATAGCCTTCATTTTTACTAGCTACATATCCAATTGTGTAATCTGGGTCATCAGACCAACATAATTCAGCAACGGTTGCTTTATGACTAGCCACTTTAGTTGCAAGTACAAGTGCTTCCTTTAATCTAGGGTTAGTAGAATAGCCTTTTGATTTAGTCCACTCTTCAAAATTTCTCGATTGCCAATCCATTCTAGAAACACGAACACCTTTATCTATTCTCCCATCTACGCGCTCCCCCGAATGAATATCAATTAGAATAGCTCCTCTTACTGCATATTCAGGGATTTGCTTATAAGCTTTTTCAATTACGTCTTTAGGGACACCCGCTTTTCCAAGTAGATATCTAGAAAGCTCTTGTCCTTCTTCAATTGTCATCACTTCATTTGTTTGCACTCTTAGGGGATTCACTAGCTTAATAGGCTTATTTACAATTTCACATTGAATTTGGAGAAAATCTGGTTTTCCTCTTGAATGATTTAATGCTTTTTCAAGTAAGGTATTCACTGATTTCCTTAAATCACTATAGGAAGAGAGCAATTCACCACCAGATATATGCTTTACGCCTTTTTCATTTGATTCATTCTCTGAGGCTCTCATTCTTACACTATATAATCTTATCTGTTCCATGCTTGTCTTCTCCTAAGTTTTATAATTACAAAAAAATTATGAATTCCTTTAGTACTTGGATTCAGTTATATGTCAACCGACGCGTTTAGTTAGTTGACATAAATAACAATAAAATGAATTGTCTAAACTGTCAATTAAATTAATGAAGAATAATAAGATATTTAATTTATCAGAATATCTTCACAAAAAAATAAACCTCAGAAATCATATAAAAATTTCTGAGGTTCTGAGAGTAACATTTCCATCAATAGAGAATTTCGATAATTCATCACTTCTTCTGCTTTAACTAAGGCAAATGTATTTTCCCGAACAGTCGGTGAATTATGTCTTTTAAGAGTAAAATGAATATAGCAAAAAATGTTAAGAACAAAGGCTACTTTGCTGATATATTGGATGTAAGGTAGGTGAAGGAAATGGATTATCTTGTTTGTATTCAACGAACGCTTGATTATATTGAGGAAAACCTTCACGATCAAATTACGCTAGAAAAATTAGCAGAGATTTCTTGCTTTTCTCCTTTTCATTATCATCGTGTTTTCCAGACGATGGTCGGGGAATCTGTAATGGATTATGTAAGAAAAAGAAGACTTACATATGCAGCAGAACGATTATTTTATTCAGATGAAAAGGTCATTAATATTGCAATGGATGTTGGTTTTCAATACCAAGAATCATTCAACAGAGCGTTCAAAAAGGTCTATGGTGTTTCACCAAAGCAGTACCGAAACGCTAAGAGTATATCCGGACCCTTACATGGAAAAGCCTACCTACATACAAAACTCTTACTAGGAGGACATATAATGGTACCAAAAATAGTCACGAAACCTGCTTTCCACATCATTGGATACGAACTAAAAACGAAGAATGAAAACAATCAGAACAATAAAGACATTCCTCAATTTTGGCAGCAATACATGATAAATAAATTGGATGCTAAAATCCCAAATCCAATTCACCCAAATGTGGAGTTCGGTATTTGCACTGACTTTAAACCTGAAACAGGTGAGTTTGTTTACATCATTGGTATGGAAGTAAAAAAGGGTGCACAAGCACTTGAAGGAATGGTATACAAAAGTTTCCCAGAGCTTGAATATGCGGTGTTTACTACGCCAAAGTCTAATGAAGAGTCGTTCACCTCTTCTATTCAGTCCACTTGGAATTATATTTTTACAGAATGGTTCCCGCAATCGGGTTATGAGCATTATGGAGAAGTAGAATTCGAACTTTATGACAAAAGATGCTACAGTTCAGAGAACAAAGAGATCGACATTTATATTCCTGTAAGGAAACAAAGTGTTAGGGTGTAAAAGGATCCCTATATTTAATAGAGGAATAACGTAAAGAGTATAAAACATACAGAGCCCTGTCTCCATTTTAACACTGAGAGATAGGGCTTTTTTATTAGTGTACCTGAATGAAATAACTTAGTTATACTAGACCCTTTGAGAATCCAATACTTTTTTCTTTATATCCCATCTCCAGATAAAACTGATGAGCACCTCTTCTCTCTTTGCGATTACCACTGTTTAATCCGATAGCAACAGCACCTTGTTCAATCGCCCATTTTTCAGCCTTTTGTATTAAGCTTTTACCTACTCCCTTTCTTCGAAAGTGAGGATCTACAACAAAAGCTACAATACGAACATAGCAACCGTCATACTCGTAAAACAAACTAGTACATAACCCTGCCATTCCAACTACTTTTCCATTATATTCAGCTACTAATGTATGATAATTAGAATTTGTTGAGATTTGTATGAAACCTATTTGCCATATGCTCAATTGTTGTTGGATAGCCAAGTTGCTCCATTAACGACACTATTTGTGGTACATCACTCATTTCTGCTTTTCTGATGATCATTTGCTACCCCACTTTCAATCCCTGTATAAAAAAGTTCCTTATAATAACTAAGTGTTGGGACTAAGTTTTTAGAATGATAGATTTGATCTAATTCAGTTCTAGTTACCCACTTAATATCAATTACTTCATCTTGTTGTAACATTGTTTTTGAGAGTTCAAAACTTTGGTTAAACACCCAAATATCGCAAAAATTACTCTCACGTCGTTCACTTTTCACTAGATTGCCATTAGACTCATCCAATATTATTCCTATTTCTCCCTCTACTTCACGTAAAGCACCTTCTAGACTCTCTTCACCTGCTAAAATAGATCCCCCCGTGCATTCCCAGAGATTCGGATAAGTCTTATCTGGATGACGCTTTGTCAATAAAATCTCACCTTTAGTATTTCGAATCCAAACATGAACCACTATATGATAGTAGCCTTCGGGTAATGGATTTCCACGAATATGAGTCCTATTTGTCTTCTTTTTGTTCTTGTCATACAAATCCCACCATTCCAAAAAACCATCTCCTCTTTATTAAAAGTTAGCTTTCTTTATATGTTTTATGGTTTCTGAACTGTCATTTAGACAATATTCTATTCGGTTAATACGGAAAAAATCCTTTAATAAACAGAAGGAAATTCTCACAAAAAATCCATCGGACTAACTTAGAGAAAAAGTTTTATATTTGCATTTCTTTTAAAAAAGGAATAAAATGAATTTTAAATCGTAATGGTTACGATTTATTTACAGTAAAGGAGATGACTTAATAATGGCTAAAAAGTCAAAAATTGCGAAAGAAAGAAAACGCCAAGAAATAGTAACAAAGTATGCGGAAATAAGAAAAGACCTAAAAGCTAAGGGAGACTATGAAGCACTAAAAAAGTTACCAAGAGATTCTTCTCCTACTCGATTACATAATCGATGTGAAATAACTGGAAGACCCAGAGGTTATCTTCGTAAGTTTAAAATGTCCAGAATTGCTTTCCGAGAGTTAGCTCATAAAGGGCAGCTTCCTGGTATTAAAAAGTCAAGCTGGTAGAGTATTCTTCCTTACTAATGTTTATTATATTTCCCAAATCATAATGATTACTATTATCGAGGTGATATTAGATGGCTACCTGGAATTTAAGCAATACGATTCATCATGTTCTTATCTGCAATGGAAGCAGCTGTAATCGTGTTGGAGCTGAAGAGTTAACACAGGAGATACGAAAGGAAATTTCTAATAGAAATTTAGATGATATCATTCACACGACTCGAACTAGATGTAATGGAAGATGCCATGATAAGTGTGTTGTGATTAACTACCCCGAAGGGAATTGGTATAAGGATTTACAGCCTGAAGATGTTCCTCATTTTATTAACTCCCTCCTTGACAACAAGGATTACACAGGGAAAATAAGTCATTCCTC
>DASQMK010000379.1:0-1727 GCA_035645575.1 Metabacillus sp. | reverse complement strand
AGCATATTATTTTTGTCAGGCAGCAAGCCTTGGAAACCTTAAGGCTGCATATAATTTATTTATTTGTTTTAATGAAGGGGGCAACGGGGTAGTAAAAGATCCTTCTCTAGCGGCATTTTGGTTCGAAGTAGCTAAAGAACTTAAAGATTCTAGATGCATGAAAAGTCCTTACCCCCTTTATGGCCCAGTGTTAAGAACGAGCTCTTTTGCCGCCACTTGAAATACCGAAAAGAATAATGTGTAAACTTTTTATCTTTTACATTGATAAATATATTGCAAAATAATAGTAATATGAATAAAGTGAGATAAATAAATACCGACATTGAGGATTCTAGGAACTAGTTGTTTTAATATTTTACATAGGGTAAGAATATGGTAGCAAAAACTTCAAATATTTATCAATTTAAAATTACGTTAAGAGATATAAAACCAAAAATTTGGCGACGTATACAAGTACCAGGAAATTATAATTTTTGGGAGTTACATTTAGCCATTCAAGATGCCATGGGTTGGGAAGATTGCCATTTACATCAGTTTGAAATAACTAATCCTAAAACTGGAGAAAAAGATCTCATATCTTTATCTGAGGATATAGGTTTTGATGATACAATTTCTGGAGAAAAAGCAAAAATAGCGAAATATTTTTTAGCCCCTAAAGACAAAGCAAATTATGAGTATGACTTTGGTGATGGCTGGGAACATGAAGTTGTTTTAGAAAAGATCTTACCAGCAGTTGTGGGGAATAAATATCCTCAATGTATAGCTGGTGAGAGAGCTTGCCCTCCAGAAGATTGTGGTGGGGTTTGGGGGTATGAGCATCTTATAGAAATTATGGCAAATCCTAAACATCCAGAATATGAAGAACGTATGGAATGGGTAGGAGATGAGTTTAATCCTGAGGAATTTGATCCAAAATTAATTGAGTTTGCTGATCCTAAGAAGATTAGTGATTCATGACTTTAAAAGATTTTGGATATTAAAATGAAAAGGGTATGACAGAACATAATGTTTATAATTTATCATTAGAAGATCTAACTTTATGCAAAAAGAAGAAAGGAAAAACTAATCAACTAATTTTTGGCGTAATGTTAGTTCATTTCAAAAAATACGTACAATTTCCCTCTAATAAAGCTAATACTATTCCAACGCAATTATTGCTACAGGTTGCTAATCATTTAGATCTCGATCAAATACATGTTCTTTCATTTGACTGGAATGCGCGCAGTGGAGAAAGATATCGTCAGGAGATCAGACAATATTTAGGATATCGTGTAACAAATGCTGAAGATATTGCGTTAATAATAAATTATCTTGTAGATAATTTAATACCACGTCATCTTTCAGATTCAGTGCTACTTGAGCAAACACGCTTATATTTTGCTAAGAATAAAATAGAAATTGTTAGTACCAAACAATTAGAGCATTATATCTTGTTAGCTAGCCAAAAATTTGAACAACAATTTCTTGGTAAAATATTTGATAATTTAAATCAAGAAGATCTTCTTCTAATAGATCGTATTCTTAGCAAAGATAGTAATAAAGATCATGATGTTATAGACTTGGCTGAACTTAAACAAGATATTGCCGGAGCAAAAATTAAAAATGTTCAAGACGCCATAGATAAAATTAATTTATTAGGTCAGATTAAATTATCTGACTCTATTGTAGATTCGGTAGACAGAAAATTATTATTTAAATATTATGAACGTGTGATGGCCTTTGCACCT
>DASQMK010000378.1:0-2301 GCA_035645575.1 Metabacillus sp. | reverse complement strand
TGAAAAACCTTAGTATCTTAGCTCAGGCTTTTAATTGGAAAACTAATACATTTTAACCATCCCCCCATAGCAGTAAGTACCAACTTTTTAACATGGAACCGAGGATTTTACCAGGAAGATAGATGGTCAACACTCAAACATACTAAATAAACGTATAAGCAAAAATTGGCCGGAATGAGTTTAGTTTCATACCACACTCACACCAGCCAATTAACTCTAAACTTTTGGGGTCACATCAGTCTACTGCCCCCGTCTCATCAATCTTCTTTTAACTCAAAGTTATCAAGCAATGCACGCACTTCTTCTGTTGAATCTGTGTTCATCAATTGATTTCTTAATTCACCCGCTCCTTGAAATCCTTTGACATATATCTTAAAGAAGCGATGAAGAGCTTTAAATGGACGTGGCTCTAATTCTTTTGAATATTTATCATGAAGATCAAGATGCAATCTTAAGAGATCAAGCAATTCCTTACTGCTATGATCTTTCGGCTCTTTTTCAAACGCAAATGGATTTTTAAAAATACCACGCCCAATCATCACCCCATCAACACCATATTGACGGGCGAGCTTCAAACCAGCTTGACGGTCAAGAATGTCTCCATTGATCGTCAAAAGTGTATCTGGTGCTATCGCGTCACGAAGTTTCTTGATTTCCGGAATCAGCTCCCAATGAGCATCTACTTGGCTCATTTCCTTTCTTGTACGCAAATGAATAGAAAGATTCGCGATGTCTTGTTTCAATATATGTGTTAGCCAGTCCTGCCACTCATCTACTTCCGTGTAACCAAGCCTTGTCTTCACACTTACAGGCAATCCGCCCGCTTTTGCTGCTTGTATGATTTCTGCAGCAACTTCTGGACGAAGGATAAGACCGCTTCCCTTTCCTCGGGATGCCACATTAGGTACAGGACAGCCCATATTGATATCAATTCCCCTAAACCCAAGTTCCGCCATACCAATACTCATTTGTCGGAAATATTCGGGCTTATCTCCCCATATATGTGCAACCATTGGTTGTTCATCTTCTGTAAAAGTCAAGCGTCCACGCACACTTTGTTTTCCCTCTGGGTGACAATAACTCTCCGTGTTTGTAAACTCTGTAAAAAACACATCAGGTCTAGCTGCTTCACTCACCACATGGCGAAAAACAACATCTGTCACATCTTCCATTGGTGCAAGTACAAAAAATGGACGTGGTAAATCTCGCCAAAAATTATCTATCATATTCAAATTCAAATCCTTTCATTTATGGGATACTAAGCAAACTCTCGTCCCAAAATTAAAAGCATAAATATTCTTGATGTCTTTAACACTTATACCATGCTTAAGCACTATTTATCAAACTATAGAAAATTTTAAACATTATCAATCTTGCTTCTTTTTTTATATCCGGTACAGTAGGCTACCATCTAAAAAATTAGGACTAGGCAATTAAATCCTAACCCATTTCTTTTCTATTACCTTTTGATAGCTTAAATAGAGGCGGAACAACTGTCGCCGTTAAAAATGCAGCAAGCAATGCCTCAACGACTCCATTTGTAAAAAACACAGTTAAAACCGCTTTAAAAATTGCACTCGTGCTGTCCGCATTAATAGCTTGAGCATATGCATCCTGAAATAATAATGAAATAGACCCCATGACTAAAAAGGTATGGATAAAAGTTGTAAATAGCCCAGTTAAAAAGAAAGCAGGTTTCTGATTGGCCTTTTTCTTTGTTATAAATTTATGAACAGCTTTAAAAATATAGTAAGGGATAAAACCAATTATTACTCTTGGAACGATCGCAACAAATAGTGCCCAAAAACTCCCTTGGCTTGTCCCTAAAACAGGAATTGCTGGAGAAAATGCAAATGACAGTAATGTTGGAGCGATAGTATTTGTTGCAATGCTAGTGATTCCAAACACAAATCCTAGGAAAGCACCAATTTTCGGTCCTAAAATAATGGAAGCTATAATTATTGGAATATGAATGATAGTCGCCTTTATTACACCTAAATGTATAAACCCAAATGGCGTGAAAGCACATAATAATATAATAGATAAAAAAATAGTAGTTAAAGTAAAATCTTTTATTTTCAATTTCTAACTCCTTTAGATTTAATCTTGTTCATCAAGTTCTATGGTATAATGATCCTACGATAGGAAACTGCAACTGCCTCCATTGTTGCTATCAACTTTTGATCATGGTAAATGTCATTTGATAGAATTCTGTACGGTAGTTTCGTTTAATTTCTGTTGCACGGGCAATTATAAAGGCTTTTTACCTTCTCGATATTGAATTATAACCCAATACTTCTT
>DASQMK010000377.1:0-20100 GCA_035645575.1 Metabacillus sp. | reverse complement strand
GACTTGGAATATTAATTGGCATTAACATACACCCCCGAAAAACATAATTTAACTTTTTGACTATACAAATTAAAGCTAACCAGACAGTCACTGATTCTTTATTATAGAAAGTTTAGAAAAATAATTCAATTTATATATTTCAATACACAACCATTTCATTAGATAATTATTAATTATAACGTAAATAAATGTTGTTCTGACTTATTTAATAAGCGAAAAATATGGTAAGGTAATCTTAATAATGAAAGAAAGAGTGAAAAATTTAACTTTGTCATCATTGGGAGGAATAATGTTCGATCCAACGGTATTCGATAATTTAAAGGTTGTTATTGAAGGATATATTTATGAAATGGATATTGATCATCAGATATCTGTAACAGATCGAAGTGATATAATTGATCTAGCAACGATGTCTAGAAAATATTCTATCTCTTTTAAAGGAATAAAGAAAAAAAGAAGAATTGCTAAGCTTCAGATTGAAATGCCACATCATGAATTATCTGGGGAACTTCTTCAAACGAAACTAAAACCAGGTTGTATTGTAAAACTCTTTTTTTTGGAAACGCAAGATTCGAAGGAATATGATGAAATTTTATATAAAAAATTGAAAAAAAGTTGGGGAGATCATCCTGTTACATTGTTCTTAACAAAAGAAATCACTGCGTCCTCTTATATTTATCATCACAAATATCAGGTGGAATTTCAAACCTCTTTTGGTGAAGATGATTTAGAGGAGTTAGTAAAAATCGTGGATTATGCAATCGCTTTACTTGGTTTACCATCAAAAAAATCATGAAATTAAAAAGGCTGGTGATCTTATGAGTATTTATGATTTTGAAGTAGAAACAATTAAAGGGGACAAAAAGACCCTCAAAGAATATGAGAATAAAGTTTTATTAATTGTAAACACAGCTAGCAAATGTGGTTTTACTCCACAGTACAAACAACTTCAGGAGCTATATGAAGAATTTAAAGAGCAAGGATTTGAGGTACTTGGATTTCCTTGTAATCAGTTTATGGGTCAAGAACCTGGCAACCATAATGAAATTGAACGTTTTTGTGAACTTAATTATGGTGTGACTTTTCCTTTGTTTTCAAAAATTGATGTGAACGGAGAAAATGCTCATCCGCTCTTTACTTATTTATCGACTGAAACACCAGGTCTTTTAGGAAGTAAAGCAATTAAATGGAATTTCACAAAGTTTTTAATTGATTCAAATGGTCACCCTGTTGAAAGGTTTTCACCAAATACAAATCCAAAACAAATAACACCACATATCAAGAAATTGCTAAACGAAGATAAATAGTTTTATTGGCTAAAAGGACAGCACTTTTAAGGATATTTATTGGAGTGAAAAATCAAGACTGTCCTTTACAAGCCTTCCTTTTACTAGAGAACTAACAGGTATTGAATTTGATTTCCCGGAAGCGCTGTAATGTGGTGAATAGTATAGCCGATACTAATAAGCTGGGACAAGGTTTCAGCACAGTTTTTTCTTGGAGGTTCAGTAGGGGCGTGGAAACTTGAATACATTTGATGAAATGTATTATTTGCAAAGCAATGCAATAAAATAACATGCCGTCCTTTCCATGCTTGCCCAATCATTGTTTGTTGATTCCTACCCTTCATCTGTTATGCTCCTTTAAGTTTGATAAAATAGTATATGAACCTCAGCTAGTCAGACGTTCTTCATCTTTAAGCTATGATTATTAAAAGGAAAGGCAACGATAGAAATGAATCGAAAAGGTATTATTGAAAACATCAAGTGTTATGTATATGAACAGTTAGAACACGAGGGAACCGGTCATGATAAATGGCATATTGAAAGAGTAAGAAAGCTGGCAATACATATAGCAGAAAAAGAAAAAGCAAATCTCTTTATTGTTGAATTAGCTGCCCTGCTTCATGATTTAATTGATGACAAGATGAAAGATTCGATTAGAATAGATATTGATGATGTTGATAATTTATTAAAGATGCATAATGTTGAGAAGGATGCCAGAGTTAGGGTCTTAATGATTATCGATTCGATAAGCTTCAGGAAGAAGGTCAATTCAGATAAATTAAGCCTTGAAGGGAAAATTGTTCAAGATGCAGATCGGCTTGATGCCATTGGGGCAATCGGAATTGCCAGAACATTTTCCTATGCAGGATCTCAGGGTCATATTATTTATGATCCAGAAAAGAAACATACACCGAATGCTATTCAGCATTTTTATGATAAGTTACTAAAGTTAATAGACTTGATGAATACTGAGACAGCAAAACATTTAGCTAAGGAAAGACATGTGTTTCTACAAAATTATTTAAAACAGTTTTATGCTGAGTGGGATGCTAGTCATTGAGAATGAAGGAACAAGAAATGGAACATAATGCTTGCTCCTTCAAAATAATTTATTGAATAGGAATTTTTTTAGCTCCAAGGTAACGATCCTTCCAATATGGATCCGTAAGGTGACTGATCGTTACCCCCTTTGAAGAACTAGTGTGAATAAACTCTCCGTTTCCTAAATAAATTCCCGCGTGTGATGGTCCCGGTTTATAAGTTTCAAAAAAAACTACATCGCCGATGCCTGCTTTTTGAACGGGCTTAGCGAAGTTCCACATTTCATTTGTTGTTCTAGGGATTAGGACATTGGCCTGATCAAAAACATATTGAATAAATCCACTACAGTCAAAGCCAGCAGGAGTCGTTCCTCCCCAGACATAATTGGTTCCAACAAATGATTTCGCTATTGATGTCACTGAGTTTTGCACTTCCGTATTATGAACAGTCTTTATTTTAACTGATTGTAACGTTTTCCCTTTCTTATTTCGGTTGGTTGATATATGAAGTTGTGTTGAAGCATCTAATTTACCCGTAACCTCAAGATTGTTCTTCTTTTGATATTCTTTAACTGATGCAAACGTAAGACGACCAAAAATTCCATCTACTGAACCAGCGTAATAATTTAGAGCTTTAAGCTTTGTTTGAAAAGCTGAAACTTGTTCATTTTGGTCGCCGAATTTTATGTTGTTTGCAGGGGTAACTGCTACTAGCTTTGAGAAGGTTTTTTCATCTATCATTCCGTCTGCTTTTAAATGATGCAATTGTTGAAACTGTTTCACCGCATTTTCTGTCTTTTTTCCAAAAATTCCATCAATGTTCCCTTGATATAACATCATCTTAGCCAATTTTTCTTGTATTTTAGTAACAGTATGACCTGTATGCCCATATCTAAAAGTATGGGATTTATCAATTGGTGATGAAGAAAAAGAATGATGATCAATGATTTCTCCAGCTTTCACAAGAGAAGGTCCGCTTAACATTACTCCTGCAGCTACAGATGAGATAACGATTGCTTCCTTTGCCGAGCTTGCTAAAGACATTCAACTCTCTCCTAACATTAAAAAATTAAGAAACTTGAGTATAAGAAAATGAATGATTCCCTTAAAAAACATACTATTGTTCAAAGAATATATACCAAACCAAGCCTCCTATCTTTTTTGAGTTGACAAGTTAAAATCCTATGAATAGCATGTGTGAACAAGGCTATGTTACAATATCATTACGAAAATAATAAAGGAGTGCCCAAAATGAAGATAAAGTCTATTGAACCTACTCCAAGTCCTAATACGATGAAGGTTCTTTTATCAGAGGAGCTTCCTTCTGGAAAAAGTAATAATTATAAAAAAGATTCAGCTGGTGAGGCACCGCAAATCATTAAAGATATTCTTGAAATTGAAGGGGTTAAAGGCGTTTATCATGTTGCCGATTTTCTTGCAGTTGAAAGAAATGCAAAATATGATTGGAAAGATTTACTAGCAAAAGTTCGCCAAGCATTTGGAGAAGAATTGACTGAAGGTACAGCAGATAATGAAAATAACGAAGAAGCATTTGGTGAGGTGAAAGTATTTATCCAAATGTTTAATCAAATTCCAATGCAAGTCAAATTAACAGACGGAATGACAGAGCAACGTTTCGGATTACCTGATCGATTTAAGGAAGCTGTATTTACCGCACAACAATCAAAAGAAAATGTTGTTTTAGATCGCCAATGGAAAGAACATGGTGTCCGATATGGCGACCTTGAAGAGATTGGGAAAGAGGTTGTAGATGAGATAAATGCTGCATATTCTGAAGAACGTCTTGAAAATTTAATTAAGGCATCATCAGAAAATAAAGAAAAAACAAAAATACAACCCCGCAAATCATATACAGTAACTCTTGAGATGTTAGACAGTAAAGATTGGACTGAAAGGTTTGCTCATTTAGATCAAATGGATCCTTCAGAAGAGGATATCCCTGTACTAGAAAAAGCATTAAACGATGAAAAGGCTTCAATAAGAAGGCTTGCAACTGTTTATTTAGGAATGATTGAAAAGCCATCTGTTCTACCTTTGCTATATAAAGCCTTAAAAGATAAATCGGTTACAGTAAGAAGGACAGCAGGAGATTGTCTTTCGGACATCGGTGATCCTGCAGCAATGGAAGAAATGATGAATGCTTTAAAAGACAAAAATAAATTAGTTAGATGGAGAGCAGCCATGTTTCTTTACGAAGTAGGAGATCAAAAGGCACTGCCAGCATTAAAAGAAGCTGAAAATGATCCTGAGTTTGAAGTTAGCATGCAGATCAAAATGGCAATAGAGCGTATTGAAGGTGGAGAAGAAGCCAAAGGGTCAGTCTGGAAGCAGATGACAGAAAGCCGAAAAGGGTAAGTTTTTAAGAACAGCCAACCATTACGAGTGGTTGGTTCAGTGTGTAGACGAAGTAAATTTGCTAGCCCTTCAGACTGATTGCTAACGCTTGCCTTTCGAGGCACGAAGACTTGTGAGGAGCGGAGTTACCGGGGGTGGTAATGAGCACCGCAACAAGTTGAGTAACGAAGAAAGCGAGCGTTTGTCAACAGTCTGAGCCAACCATTACGAGTGGTTGGTTGTTATATTATGTTCATGTTTGCAATGAAAAAAGCGCTATAGTATTCTTAAACTACATGTGAAGTTTTTGGAGGGATTAATTTATGTCAATGGCATACGAGGAATATATGAGGCAAATGGTTAAACCTATGCGAGCAGAATTAACAAATGCCGGGTTTGAGGAATTGACAACAGAAGAAGAAGTAGAGCAATTTATGAAAGATGAAAATGGAACTGTCCTTGTTGTTGTAAATTCTGTTTGTGGGTGTGCAGCTGGCCTAGCAAGACCTGCAGCTACTCAAGCTGTCCTTAATGCTGATAAAAAGCCAAACAGGCTTGTTACAGTATTCGCCGGACAGGATAAAGAAGCAACAGCAAAGATGCGGGAATATTTTGAGGGCTATGAGCCTTCTTCACCATCAATAGCCCTTTTGAAAGAAGGAAAAGTTGTTCACTTTATTCCACGTCATGAAATTGAAGGGAATTCAATTGAGGCAATTATGCAAAACTTAGAAAGTTCATTTGAAAAAAACTGCTAAAAGGATGCTCTTGCATCCTTTTTATTATAGCTAATATAGGAGAAATACATAATGATTGTAACTACATCTGGAAGACCTAATGACAGGCTAACTCAATATGCAAGGCAAATTGCTGATGTACTAGATACTTCCTTTCAAAAGCGGAATAAAAGATCAGTAGCAGATATAAAAAAGGAAGTTTCGGATCATGTCATTGTAGTGGGGAAAAATCGGATAGAATTACACTTTTTAAATGAAGATAGTCCGTTGTTTTTTCATCCTAATTCAGCCATGTTCAGGATTAAAAGACTAATGAAAGGTGAGGAGGATCCCTTTTGTGAGGCGTGCAATTTACAACCTGATGATAAGCTTTTAGACTGCACTTTAGGTCTTGGTTCTGATAGTATAGTTGGCAGTTATATAGTGGGAGAACAAGGACAAGTCATAGGAATTGAGGGAAGCAGGATTTTGTCCTATCTCGTTCATAATGGCCTTAAACAATGGGAAACAGGATCCCCGTTAATTGACGAGGCTATGAAACGAGTTGTTGTACATCATCAAGATCATTTAGCATACCTCAAAAGCTGTGAGGATAATACATTTGATGTCGTATATTTTGATCCAATGTTCGAGGAAACTATTGAAGGCTCTACCGGAATTACACCTTTAAAAAATATTGCCAACTATTCGCCATTATTAGATGAAACAATCACTGAAGCTAAACGTGTGGCAAAAAAAAGAGTTGTTTTAAAAGATCACTGGAAAAGCACAAGGTTTGAGCAATTTAAGTTTGAAGTGAAAGTTCGTAAATCGGCAAAATTCCATTATGGGGTTATAGAATTATCCTAATAGCAGATGATAAGACGGTGGAGGTGTATTCATTTGGCGAAAAGAAAAGTTGACCCGTCAAGAGCAGGTCTTAGCTCTCCAAATGTCGAGGGGCAAGGAACAACAGCAAATGAAACTAATGGTTGTCAGGTAGATTCTGCTCGAAAAAAAACAAAAAGACCTTAAAAGAAAGGGTGCCTTTCAAAAATGGCACCCTTTTCCTATGTATTAATCTGTAATTTCTACATAAATAAAATATGCAAGTGTAATAAACGAAATAATGACGAACAATGTATCGTAGCCCATTTTAGCCCCTCCTATTGATTATTCTTTACTATTTACCTGTATCCATTATTTTAAACGTTTTCTTGCGACATTAAAAGGAGATGTTGTAATAATTTCATGACAAATTTTTTTAAAAATTTGTCATGAAATTGTTATATCTTAACATATCACGCTATGGTAAGATATTCATATATTCTTAATGTTGGAGGAGCCCTGCTATGAACAAATGGTTACGTAAATCTCTTGTTATTCTATTTTCAATTGCAACATTTGGTCTTGTTACACCACCTGCTTCATTAGCAGCTGTTCAGGATAAACCAACAGAAGATTCTGTTTCAAATTCCTCCGTCCCAAATGAGGATACGAAACAAGTAGCTGAAACAGATTTAGATGGTAATGAAGAGAAAGCGCTCACAAACGATGAGCTTTTGTCTAATATTCTCTTAGAAGCGGAGCAAAAGTCTTTTGTGAAATTTGGAGGTAAAATAGGAAATGTAATTGAAGATGAATTTAAACAAGTAATCTTTCCTAAAATGGAAGAAGTGATTACATATTATTTAAATGTTGTAGATGATGAACTTTTTCAGCATATTGAAATATCAAAACCTTCAGGTGGAACAGGGGAAAAAATCTTTCACATTTATCATTCTCAAACAGGTGAAGATTTATTGCGATTTCATGTTCGAAGAGAAAATCGACCTTTAGAAGGTTACTGGTTTAATTTCCATTACCATACTTACCATGATTCTTTTCAGTCACATAAGGATTTAGGAAGTATTTACTGGGATAAAAATACTCCTCCAAATTGGATGAGCTTTCATTAATATAAAGATTAAAGTTAAGGGTATGCATCACATCATGATGCATGCTCTTTTTATTTGTCCCTTAACCAGGGAGTGTATTCGTATATTAATACGTTCTAGTAGAATTAAGTGAGATATGTTAATATTTTAATATAATGATGTTCGTGTGAAATATAAGCTCCCAATAACAAACCTCGATAAAATATCCACAATTGTTTATTTATTATAAGAGAGGATGTACAACATGAGAAAGGCAATTTTTGTTCTATTCATCTTCCTTATTTGTATTCCTTTTTATCATCTTGTCAAAGCTTTCCCGGAAGGGAGGCCTCTTTCCACCTATCAATTTAAGACAACAGAGTTTCCACTCACGAAACCTGTTGTAAAAGAATTGATATTATTGCCAAATTCTGACTTCCCTGAAAAAGAAGCGGTCAAGATGATAAATAATATTCAAAAAGTAGATGATTATATCTTATTGCTAGCAGCAGAGGAGAGTATACAAGTTAAATTATTTACAGGCTCCTTAACAAATCTAAATGGATTAAACAAATTAAAAAATATAAAACCAAGGGGTTATGGAGAAAATGATCCGAACTGGGAACTTGTTCCAGGAATGAGTGAAGATCGTGTTGTTTACGCAAAAATTGGGCATAGTGAATTTGGCAAAGGACATGGTTCAATCTGTTTAGAGCTCCATGAATTTGCCCATGCAATTGATCGTTATGTTTTTCATTATGTGCGTCTTGATCCGGTATTTATCAATATTTGGAAGCAAGAGGTAGACTTACTCTTTCCATTTAATAACTACTTCCTGCAATTCCCTGAAGAATATTTCGCAGAAACATTTGCCATGTATTACTATGATAAGAATAGTAATGAAGTCCTTAATGAAATGGCGCCATTAACATTTAAATATATTCAGTCATTAGAAAATAAGGCGTTTGAACAGCAAAACAAATTATATGTGAATTCCCAATATTAAATGGTAAAATATACGAAGGATTATAAGTAAGGGAAGTGTGAAAATGAAGCAGTACTTAGATTTATGTAAGCATGTTCTTGAAAATGGTGTAAAAAAAGAAGACCGTACAGGTACGGGGACAATTAGTACATTCGGATATCAAATGAGATTCAATCTCCAGGATGGATTCCCGCTTATTACAACAAAAAAGCTTCATACTAAATCAATCATCCATGAGTTATTATGGTTTTTAAAAGGTGATACGAACGTAAAGTATTTGCAAGAAAATGGCGTAAGAATATGGAATGAATGGGCTGATGAAAACGGTGAGTTAGGTCCTGTTTACGGACATCAGTGGAGAGCATGGCCTGCAAGAGATGGTTCTACAATAGATCAAATTACAAATGTAGTAGAACAAATTAAAAACAACCCTGATTCAAGAAGGCTAATTGTTTCTGCTTGGAATGTTGCAGATGTAGACAACATGGCATTACCTCCTTGTCATTGCTTTTTTCAGTTTTACGTTGCTGAAGGAAAGCTTTCTTGTCAGTTATATCAACGCTCCGCTGACGTATTTCTAGGAGTACCTTTTAACATCGCATCTTATGCATTGTTAGTGCATATGATGGCTAAAGCAACCAATTTAGAGGTAGGAGAATTTGTTCATACCTTTGGAGATGTGCACATTTATACCAATCATATTAAACAGGTGAAAGAACAATTACAAAGAGAACCACGCTCATTGCCAACATTAACAATCAATCGTGATGTAACATCGATTTTTGATTTTACATTTGAAGATTTTTCAATTGAAGGTTATGATCCACATCCTCACATAAAAGGAGCTGTTAGTGTTTGATTTCGTTAATTGTTGCAATGGATAAACAACGACTAATCGGAAAAGACAATCAATTGCCTTGGCATCTTCCTCAAGACTTGGCATATTTTAAAAAAGTAACAATGAGTCACAAAATTATTATGGGAAGAAAAACATTCGAATCAATTGGAAGAGCTCTTCCAGGACGCGAAAATATTATTTTAACAAGGGATAAAACATATACTCAACAAGGGTGTACGATTCTGCATTCTATTGATGAAATCATTGAGATGTCTATCCATTCGGATGAGGAATTATTCGTGATCGGTGGAGCGGAGATCTTCAAAGAAATACTACCGGTCAGTGATCGTCTATACATTACTGAAATTGATCATGTGTTTGAGGGCGATACTTATTTTCCTAATATAAATGAATCTGAATGGAAGAAAGTTTCCGTTGAAAAGGGGATTAAGGACGAGAAAAACCCTTATGATTATCAATTTGTTGTTTATGAAAAGATCAATAAAGTGGAAAAATGATTAAGAACACTATTTTGCCTAAACCAACAAAAACAAAAAAGCAGGACAAGCCAGTGAATCTGGTCTGTCCTGCTTTTTGAATATTTGCTTTTAAGGTAAAAGATATAGTAAAACAGAAAAGTAGTGCAGAACGGTTCCTGCAAGGACAAATAGGTGCCAAACTGCATGATGGTATTTGAAACCACGCCACACATAAAATATAGCTCCGATTGTGTATAAAACTCCTCCAATAACGAGAAGGATGACACCATTTAATGGCACATTTGAGATGATATGATTCCAAGCAAAAACGATTAACCATCCCATAATGACGTACATAATTGTTGAGAAGAAAAGAAATTTCTTTACAAAAAATGATTTGAAAATTGTTCCGCCTATTGCGAGTCCCCAAACAATACCAAATAATGTCCAACCTACCCAACCTTGTACTGCAATGAAAAGGAATGGAGTGTATGTTCCAGCGATAAAAAAGTAAATTGCCGAATGATCTAAAACCTCAAAGAAATCTTTCGCTTTGCCTGCAGGAAAGCTGTGAACAAGGGTAGATGCTGTATATAATAGAACCATTGTAACTCCAAACAAGGTAAAGCTTACAACATGCCAAGCTGTTCCGTGTAGAGAAGAAAAAACAATTAAAATCACCAATCCTGCAATGCTTAATAACCCACCAATACCATGTGTAATTGAATTTGCAATTTCTTCTCCTTTTGAAAAGGAATGTGTATTTGCCATTTCTTTCTCCTTTCATCTTATAATAATGTCATTTAAAATAACTAGGTTTTTAAAACAAAACTAGAATGATTGAAGCGTAAAGTGAGAAGTACCTGTAGAAGCTTACTGCCATCCTCTCGCTGCAATCAACCATTTTATACCAGTTCCATAGCAACAAAGATTGCAAAAACTGCCATTAAAATCAATCAGTTAATTTATCTATTATATCACTTGATCATATAAATTACATAATTAATCAGTATGCTATAATTAAAACATCTGTGTTATGAATAATTTTAACATCTCTAAAGCTTTTGTTGTGTAAATATTAATGCCTTATTTATCAAGTTTTTCTTAAAAAAATGTTAATTTTAATAATATTTCCTTTAAATTTTGAATATTCGTGATATAATTTCAAATTAACAAGCAGTTGAAAGGACCGTGACAATGAAACAAGCTATCAATGATTTGCACAATGTTTATGTAGAAGATATTTTAAAAGCACATCATCTCCTAAAGGATGTTGTGACACATACACCATTACAAAAAAATGAACAACTCTCTGAAAAATATCAATGTAACGTATACTTAAAGCGTGAGGATTTACAAGTAGTTCGTTCTTTTAAAATCCGTGGAGCATTTAATAAGATTAAGCAGCTAGATGCTGATGCTACTGTAAATGGCATTGTTTGTGCGAGTGCAGGAAACCATGCTCAAGGTGTGGCCTATTCGTGTAGACAATTGAAAATTCATGGTAAAATTTTTATGCCCTCTACAACTCCTAGACAAAAGGTGTCACAGGTTGAATTATTTGGAAAAGAGTTTGTAGAGATTATCTTAACCGGAGATACGTTTGATGATGCGTATCAAAATGCTGTTGCTTGCAGTGAGCAAGAAAAACGTACATTTATCCATCCATTTGATGATACTGAGGTCATTGCTGGGCAGGGAACTGTTGCAGTTGAGATCTTAAACGATGCCGATGTTGAAATCGATTATGTTGTAGCAAGCGTTGGTGGTGGCGGACTAATTTCTGGAATAGGCACCTATTTTAATTCAATATCACCGTCAACGAAAATTATTGGTGTTGAACCTGAAGGTGCTCCAGCCTTATATCAATCAAGAGTTGAAAACAAAGTAGTGTCCCTTGATAAAATAGATAAATTTGTAGACGGTGCTGCAGTAAAGAAAGTTGGAGACAAAACATTTTTAATATGCAATGATGTTGTCGAAGAAGTGCTATTGGTCCCTGAAGGAAAAATTTGTACAACCATTTTAGAGTTATATAATGAAAATGCCATTGTTGCAGAACCTGCAGGTGCATTGTCCATTTCTGCGCTTGACTTCCTACGAGATCAAATTAAAGGAAAAAATGTTGTATGTGTTGTTAGTGGCGGAAATAATGATATTGGAAGAATGCAGGAAATTAAAGAGCGTTCTATGATGTATGAAGGGTTACAGCATTATTTTATTGTTAATTTTCCACAACGTGCAGGCGCACTTCGAGAATTTCTTGATGAAGTTTTAGGTCCAAATGATGATATCAATCGTTTTGAATACACTAAGAAAAACAATAAAGATAAAGGACCTGCGTTAGTAGGAATTGAACTAAAACAAAAAGAAGACTATGAACCACTTCTACAACGGATGAAGAAAAAAGGATTTTTCTTTACAGAAGTTAATAAAGACAGCAATCTTTTTCACTTACTTATCTAACACTCTAAAAAACTTTATCTTAGACAAATTTAGACAGACTTCTCTTTTGTAATGGGTTATAATAAAGGAAACGGGTAAAAAAGAGGATTGATAACTTGTTATTTAAAAGCCTAGAGTTCAAGTTAATGAATGGACAGAAGGTAAAAATTACTGATATTCCAGTATTGGAGGAAGATAACAAATACTGTTTCATGCTTCAAATCCGTTTACAAAAACTAATAACATTAATCCATGCACAAAAAAATCCAAAGACTATTTATTCTTTTAAAGATTATTTGAAAAAACTACTAAAATGGCCTGATTATGAGGCAATATTTGGTAGCAATGTTCTAAAAAACAATGCTTAGAAGAAAGGGAGCCATAAATTGGAATGGCTCCCTTTCTTATTTCAATTTACTAGTCATTGATTGTGACATAATTGACTGTATAATAAAAGGTAGTATTTCTAGGGATGTGATAGTTTGACCAAAATAAAAATTGTAACAGATTCAACAATTGACGTTAGAAAAGAATTATTAGAAGAATACCAAGTAACGATTGTACCGCTATCGATTACAATAGATTCTAAAAATTATATTGATGGTGTTGATATTTCACCAGATGTATTTATTGAATTGATGAGTCAATCAAAAGAGCTGCCAAAAAGCTCCCAGCCACCTGTTGGAGAATTTTTAAACATATACGATGAGCTCGGGAAAGATGGAAGTTCAATTATATCTATTCATATGACAAAGGGGTTAAGTGGAACAGTACAATCAGCTGAGGCAGCAGCCCAAATGTCAACATCAGATGTAACAGTGATTGATTCAATGTTTATTTCTAAAGCATTAGGCTTTCAAGTAATCGAATCAGCAAAAATGGCCCAAAATGGTTCAACAAAGGAAGAAATTCTTAATAGAATTGAAGAGATTCGGAGTAACACCACTTTATATATAAGTGTTGATACACTTGAGAACCTTGTCAAAGGTGGTCGAATAGGTCGAGGAAAGGCGCTTATAGGTTCCCTTCTTAACATAAAGCCGATTGCCAAATTACAAGACGGTGAATACACCCCTGTCGGAAAAGTAAGAAGCCATTCACAAGCTGTAAAATATTTAGCAAAGCAATTTGCTGAGGATGTAAAAGGAAAAACAGTAAAAGCAGTAGGGGTTGCACATGCAGATGCCTCTGAATTTGCAAACAATTTAAAGAAAGCTGTAACTGAAATTAGTCCCAACAGTCTAGTGGATATATCTTTTACAACCCCAATCATTTCTACCCATACAGGTAGAGGGGCAATCGGGTTTATGTTTTATGCTGAATAAATAAAAAATGGCGATTTTGTATGATCCTTCAAGCTAATTGAATGATCAATATGAAATCGCTTTTTTATGACCATTATACCTGGCACAAGATGAAAAACCTCTAAGAAGGATAGGCACCCAAAAGAGTAAATATTCATAGAAATATCATAAGACATGTAATAAAGACGTCCTAATTTACTGTATCTTTTACTTTACATACGGCAAAATACTTGAGGGTGGTGTTTAGAATCGTTAAAAAAGTGTTGTTCATTGGAGACTTTGGAATTGATGATATTGTTGCACTGCTATTTGCTTATTATAGTACTGAAATAGATATAGTAGGGATTGTGGTGGATTATGGAAACATCTCTAAAGAAAATGCAACAAGAACGGCTAGACATTTAAGAGAAATAACAGGTTTACAAAATATCCCTATTATCGGAGGTGCAGTAAGGCCGTTAACAGGTGAGGAACCGACTTACTTTCCTGAGATCCATGGAGAATATGGTTTAGGACCAATTACTCCTGATTTAACAGAACCAATTCCTGAATTGGAAAACTTTCATGAAATTGTTTCCGTTATCGAATCGTATCCAGATGAGATCGTGATTGTCAGTGTTGGTAGATTAACTTCTCTAGCCACTGCAGTTGTCCTCTACCCAACTCTTCTCTCACAAGTTAAAGAGTTTTTTATTATGGGAGGAGCTTTTCTGTATCCAGGAAATGCTACACCTATTGCAGAAGCAAATTTTTATAGTGATCACTTTGCTGCGAATTTAGTTTTAAGCATGGCACAAAAGGCTAAGATTTTTCCTCTAAACGTGACGAGTTATGCAATAATTCCGGACAATTTTATTGATGATTTAGACAAACATTTTAAGAGTAAAGGTGACCGAACAGGGATCCTATTAAAGCCCATGATCGAATACTATACAAAATGGTATAAAAAAAGGGATCCTTCTATTACCGGAGGGCCCTTACATGATTTGTTAACAATTTGGGCTGTAGCAAATAGTCATCACTTTGAGTTTCTTGAAAAACCTGTCAAAGTCAGTACAGAGAGTGATGATGCTCGCGGACAGAGTATAGGTGACTTTAGACCGTTTAAAGAGTTAGCTGATTACCCTACTCACTTTATAGCAAGTAAATTTAATCGAGCATTTTTTTTAGAGGATATTTATTATACTTTTAAACAAGTGAAAAGGTAAAAGGTAGGTCATAAAAACTTCACACTATTTAACTTTAACTTTCTAGACAATTTTGGTAAAATTTTTTTGTTAGAGAGAAAGTAGGGTGAAGACATTTATGTCCAAACAAAAGAATTTCTTAGTTTTTATAATAGGATCTTTGCTATTAGTTTTAACTGCGTGCGGAAATCAATCTCCAATTAAGGATCCTTTAAATTATGAAGTACAATCATTTAGCTATATGAATCAGGATAATGAGTCAGTTTCATTGGATGAACTTAAGGGGACAGTATGGGTAACAAATTTTATCTTTACAAATTGTGAAACAGTATGCCCCCCAATGACAGCGCATATGAGTGAATTGCAAAAGAGAATGAATGATGAAGGGGTAAAAGCTAGAATTATATCCTTTAGTGTAGATCCTGAAAATGATAAACCCGAAAAAATAAAGGAGTTCACAGCACCTTATTCTATCTCATTTGATAATTGGGATTTCCTAACAGGTTATTCACAGCAGGAGATCGAAGAGTTTGCAAGAAAAAGTTTTAAAACAATTGTTCAAAAGCCTAATAACAATGATCAAGTCATCCATGGTACTTCTTTTTATTTAATTGACCAAAATGGGGTCGTAATGAAGGACTATAATGGAGTGGAAAATCCCCCATACGAACAAATAATTCAAGATATTGAAGCAATACAGTCAACAAATTGATTCATAAAGGTCAGGTCTCACATAAAACACACAAATATAGCACTGTATTTAAAAGATGTTAGCTGTATATTGTGTTGGTGATACCTGGCCTTTCCTATTTAAGCAAATCTATAAGATATGATCATTTTTGATGATATGAACAATATTTAACGGACATAAATACTCAGTCTAAAACGAAATACTTATCCATGTTATAATAGGTTTTTAGACTTGATGACAGGGTGATTTTATGATTCGAAAAATAATTACCATTAGTATATTAAGCTTATTCATGACAGGATGTATGTCTGAATCAATGTCAACACTTGAAACTAAGCGGGTTTCTCTTACACAAAAAGAGGAGCCATCTGAAGCGTTTATCCCAAAAACAATGAAACTTGTTGCTCTAGGGGATTCCTTAACAAAAGGAATTGGTGATGGGACTGAGCAAGGTGGATATGTTGGAAGAGTAACGGATATGCTTGAACAAGAGGATGAAATTAAAGAGGTACAGGTTGATAACTTTGGTATAAAAGGTCATAAAACCACGAACCTGCAAAAAAGATTAAAGGAAGAGGAAGTTGTCCAAGCGTTGAAAGAAGCAGATATAATTGTCATGACGATTGGTGGTAATGACATTATGAATGTCGTTCGCCAAAATATCTTCTCCTTAGACTTTGAACCTTTTCGGGAAGAACAAATAAACTTTGAAAGTAGACTAAATGATATTTTTACAACAATTCGTAGTCTTAATTCAAGTGCCCCGATCATTTTCGTAGGACTCTACAATCCGTTTAAATTTATGTTGCCGAATTTAACTGAAATTAATCAAATAATCGACGAATGGAATAATGCATCAAAACTGATGATAACAAGTGACGAAAACGGGGTGTTTGTTCCTGTAGATGATATATTCTCATCTCAAATGGACCATAGGCTGCTTTATAAAGATGAGTTTCATCCAAATGAGAGCGGGTATACTTTAATGGCAGACAGAATTTATCAAGCTATGACAGATGCAGACATTCCCATGAAGTTTGTTGGAAGAAATGAGTGATTTGATGAAAAAATGGAAGATGTTATTTCTTGTACTTGCTGGTATTAATTTAATCTTATTAATACTCGTTGTATCCTTTTTATTTTTGCCAATTGATCAACCAAGAGAAAAAGGAAACACTTATCAAGTGGATGGGCAAGAAACTATTCCTTTTCTAATTCGTACTGAAAAAAGCACGTTAACGAAATTAGTAAATCATTATTTGGAGAGAGAAACAGACCAAAAAAACTTAAAGTATTATGTAAACTTAGAAGATAAAGTGAATGTTTATGGAGTGATTAAAGCATTTAACAAAGATGTTGACATGAAGCTAGTTCTTGAACCTAAGGTTAAAGATGATGGAAATGTTCAATTACTTGTGAATGAATTATCGATCGGCCAATTAAAGCTTCCGGTATCTTATGTATTAAAGTACATGAACACTTACTATGATCTTCCTGAGTATGTTGTTATTGATTCAAAAGAAAAACTTATTGATATTCATTTAGATGAATTAACATTTAAAAATGGGTTAAGCGCCAGAGCGGAGACATTCAATCTTGTGAAAGATGATATTACATTTTCATTAAATGTTCCATTACCTTAAGGTCTAACCAATGTTAGACCTATGTTTTACTATAAGGGAGTTTTAAAATTCTTATAGAGGATCGTTTAAGAAGAACTAAGGCTTTCGCCATTAGGACTGAAGACAAGTTTATCCCAAGTTTATAAAGGTAAAAAATGGTACAAATTACCCTGCAGAGTTAGGCTAGAATGATCATGCTGAAACATGTATACTTATAGGATGGAATGTCGAAAAAATGAAAGTTATACATTTATAGATTGTTAGAATATAAGTCTCTACATGAGGCTCTGTTCCCTTATCTATTTAGAGAGGAGGAGCGTAATGTTCTGTACTAACTGTGGAGCGAATATTGCAGAAAAGACTGCGAATTATTGTTCAAAATGCGGTAAGAAGCTAGAAGAACAATTTTATCCAGCATCATATAAAAAAAAGAAAATGTTTGTTTACTTAACCCCTTTCTTAAGTTTACTACTTGTTGCCTCTGGGCTTATTTTGACGCATACATATGAGTCAAAGGTAAATGCTACTGTTCTAAATTTTCAAGAAAAAGCTGAAAAAGCCGCTTTAGCTGGTGAATATAAAAAAGCACTATCCTATATTGAGTCTGGCCTTTCATATCGAAAAGATTATCAAGTGTTGGGGAAAGAAAAAGAAATTGTTGAATCTATTATAGATTTAAACGAAGATCTTAATGATGTTGAACAAAAAATAATGAACGAACATTTTGATGATGCTCAACAGGACCTAAACACAATAAAAAAACAAGTTGATACATCAAGCTCACCACTGTTTGTGAAACTATCCTATGAAATTGAGCAAGTGGAAACTAGTGTGAAGGTTGGCGCTATGAAAGAAGAAATAAATCAACTTTCAACGATAGATGAACTAGCAGATAAACTATCTACTCTCTATTCTATGGAAATTCAAGAGGCATCAGAAATAAAGGAACAAATTTATATGAAAATGGTGAGTATAAGCGAATCGGAAGCAGAAAAAAATCTTGAACACAAACATTTTAATCAAGCCTTAAATTCTGTTGATGAAGCATTACAATATGTTGTTAACAATGAAAAATTATTATCATTAAAGGATCGAATAATTGAAGAGAAGACAGCATTTGAAGTAGCAGAGCAAGAGCGAATAAACAAAGCAATACAAGTTGCCAAAATGGAAGAACAGTTGAACCTCACAAAAGCTGTAGAGTTAGTGGAAGTGAAGATCAACGTTGATAAATATGGGGATGCCCATATCCATGGTGCTGTTGAAAATAATGGTACCGAAAGTGTTCATTCAATTTTGATTGAATTTAATGTTATAAATGAAAAAGGATCAATTCTTGAAGAAGGCAAGACAAATGTTTTTCCAAACAAATTAAAGCCTGGTGAAAAAGGCGAATTTGAACATGTATCATATTCAACGAAAGAAAAAGTAAAAGTTGAAATTACAAATATTTCATGGCTTTTAGAAGAGAAGAAAGGATAATCTATGAAAAAAAAAATGATAGTCAGTATCATTGTATCCCTTCTAATTTGGCTTGCAGGCGGAATAGGCTTTATTTATGTTAAAAAGCATACCTCCGCAAAAGTTTACTCAGAATCAACAATTTTAAACCAAAATAAGGATGTAAATCAGTATCAACCACCACTTGAAATAAAAGAGATTATTAGAGAAGCTCAAAAAAAGGTTGTGATGGTTGAATTAGATGATGGGTCAGTAGGTTCAGGATTTCTTTACAACTATAAAGGAGATATTATAACTAATGCACACGTTGTTAGTGGAGCGAAGCAAGTAAAAATTCGAACTACTGATGCGATGGGATATGATGGAGAAGTTATAGGGATTAGTACTGAAACTGATGTTGCAGTAGTAAGGGTCAAGGGTTTAGAAAACGTGGAACCATTAAAGCTGTCACCTAATACAACCCTCGAATTAGGTGATGAGATTTTAGCTTTGGGAAGTCCATTAGGTTTTCAGAACACTGTAACAACAGGAATTATTAGTGGAACCGACAGAGAATTAGATGTGGAACCGTATAAATATGATAATGTTTATCAAATATCGGCACCAATTGCACCGGGAAACAGTGGTGGTCCTCTTATAGATAGGAGAACAGGGAATGTTGTTGGGATCAATTCAGCACGAATCGAACAAGGAAGTATTGGATTTAGTCTTCCAATTGGTACAGTGCTGCCATTAGTTAATAGCTGGTCAGAGACTCCAATGAGAAACCTACCAATTGTTGAAACAGTTGACGCTACAGATGAAATAGATGAAAATAAGATCATAGAAACTTCAGAATATCTTGTAAGCTATTTCATTGATAGTATTAATTATCAAGATTTTGTAACAGCTTATTCATTATTGGGAAGTGATTGGCAAACAAATATTGATTATCAATCATTTAGAAATGATTATTTGAATATCCTTTCAATAAGAATAGATGAACTTAAGACGACTGAAGATGAAGATAAAGTTCTTGTGGAAACAGTTTTATCTATCGTGGAAGAAACAGGTCATGTGCAAAAAAACGTTTCAAAAAAGGTGGATTACGTGGTTGCTTTTGAAAATGACCAAGCTAAAATTATTTCTGAGGAACAGAAAGAATAACCAGAATGTAGTCATAAAAGTGTAAGATGATTAATATGGGGGTTCATTGTATGAGAAATAAATTTATGATATTTGCACTTGTAGCGATTCTTATTTCGTTCATTTTTGGAGGGATTGCTTGGCAGGAACTTGTTGCGGAAAATATGGATGATGTCTATTTAAATCTGGCATATAGTACGATGTGCTTGAGTGTTGCATTTTATTTATGGCATATCAAGGATGAAAAAACAAAATCATAGGAATGAAAAACTGAGAGGTTATAACCTCTCAGTTTTTCATTATTATGTTTTAAGAACCTTCTTCTTCTGTTTGAGTTTCTTCAGTACTTTCTTCCTCAGTTCCTTCTTCCGTTTCTTCTACATTTGTTTCTTCTTGTTCTGTATCATCTGTGTTGTTACATGCAGCCATTAAAAATACAGCAAGTAATGATGCTCCAACTTTTAATAATAAGCTCTTATTCATTTTGATTCCTCCCATGTAACGATTAAGTGATTATCTTTGAACTCGTTGGTTCAATCTAATAATAATGGAAATTGAGGGAAAGGATACTGATTTTACAAAAATTGAACAATATCTTAAAAACTTAATAATAGATTAAAAGTCTATTAATATTATTTACAGAAATTTAG
>DASQMK010000376.1:0-6071 GCA_035645575.1 Metabacillus sp. | reverse complement strand
GTCTCATTGACTATGTCCTCCTTGGTGGGTGGATGATTGAGTTAAACTTGGTTAAGTACTTCAATCGTAGCATAGTCAATGGGACTTTTTTGTGTTTAAAATGATTATTTCATACACCAGGAAATTATAAAATTCTTGTACTGTGGATAATCGCGCTGCATTCAGCTTCGAAGCACAGGACGTGCAAGTGCAGTTACTGCGACAGGACGTCGAGTTTGTAACTGCCTCTAGGGTCTAGTCACAAATGAATTGAAGAGAAAGAACGTCTTCTCTTCATTTGCGTCTTATTTGCCCTAGGCTGTTCAAGGCGTTTGCGCTTTTGTTCTTGCTTAGGAAATTATAAAATGCTTAAACTGTGGATAACTACTTCGACATCCAGCTCCAGCGCCTAGCCCCTCGAGGTCATAAGCTAATATAGAATTGAAGGCAAAGGACGCCTTCTATTCTAAATCATCTTATTTGCCCTAGGATGACCAAGGCGCTTGCGCTTTTGTTCTTAAACGACTTTACTAGGATAACTATATTTGGTGTGATTTATACATAAGTTTATGATTAATTTGAAAATAGTTTAGCCGTTCCTACACCTTGTCCATCTCAGTTAAAATCTATATTGTCCACATCTTTTTCAGTCATAATTGCTTGTCCACGGCCATAGGATGAATTATAGACATTCTACTTAACCTATAACAATTGGAGGCCGAACATGAAACCAGTTAAACCAGTTCTTTTTGCACTTGGAGGGTTATTCATCATTATACTCCTCATCCCAACGCTACTTGTGACACCATTTATGGAGCAATCAAAGGGTAAATTGGGTGAAGAACTAACAGTTGCCAAATCTGAGGTTCCAGTGCTAGCTGAGTCACCGGTAGACGTACCTGTATATCGAAGTCAAACGAAGAAGATCGAATCAATTCCTCTGGAGGAATACGTCATTGGTGTTGTTGCATCAGAAATGCCTGCTGAGTTTGAAACAGAAGCGCTGAAGGCACAGGCATTAGCAGCGAGAACATATATTACAAAACAGCTTATGAATGGACCGATAAGTGCTCCAGAAGGTTCCATTGTCACAGATACCCAAATGCATCAAGTATATAAAAATACAGAAGAGTTAAAAGCGATTTGGGGAGATGATTATGACTGGAAGCTTCAAAAGGTTACAGAAGCCGTTGCGGCGACACAGGGGAAAATTCTTACATATAAAGATGAACCAATTGATGCATCGTTTTTCTCAACAAGCAACGGATATACCGAAAACTCTGAAGCCTATTGGCAGGAGGCAATTCCATATCTTAAAAGTGTAGAAAGTTCATGGGACGAAAAATCACCTAAATTCTATGATAAAAAAATTATTACTATTAAAGAATTCGAAAATAAACTAGGTGTAAACTTAGACACATCAAGCGGTTCAATCGGTAAAATAACTGAGCTAACACCAGGAAAACGTGTAGCAAAGGTTGAAATAGATGGAAAGCAATTTACTGGAAGAGATATAAGAGAAGAGCTTGATCTAAAATCAACTGATTTCACTTGGGAGATCAAAGGAGATTCTGTTGTAATAGAAACAAAGGGCTTTGGTCATGGTGTAGGAATGAGCCAATACGGTGCAAACTTTATGGCAGAAGCAGGCAAAACATATGAAGAAATCGTTTCACATTATTATAATGGAACAGAAGTATCTGCAGCAGAGCCTTTTATAGCTAAATATACAGCAAAACAATAATAAAGGAGCCCTCGAGCTCCTTTTTTTACTTTGAAAAGAATTTCTTTTTCGCAATCCAATATGAAACTGCCACACCAATAGTATCTTTAATAAAATCTATGACTGTTGCAGAGCGTGCAGGTACAAAGGATTGATGAATTTCATCTGTAAGACCATATAGTATAGAAATAATTGCTGCGAACATACTTGCTTTCTCTGTCCATTTTCCACGTGCCATAAAAGCAAAGGCAATAAGCCAATAAAGAATCGCAAACTCAATAAGATGCAGTGATTCCTTCAATAAAGCATCAAAGGAAAGCTGTGTATCCACAATCGCATCAGCCGGAAAGCTTGATAACGTCCAAATAAGTGCCATATAAAGAATTGGTAATATCGTAAGTACGTTTTTTTTCATCTATAAAAGACTCCTATCTTAAAGAACTTAAAAAAATTTTAAAGAAGCATACATATTATTATAAACTTTGCACAAACTACATTTAAAAAAATTTTTTTAAGAATGTGTATATAATTCAGAAAATCTGTTCAGACTGATTTCTGAGGTGATGATAGAATGAGAGAGGAAGAAAAGAAACGTACTTCTCAAACTAAAGTTCAACAATTTTTTAGAAAACGTTGGGTATTTCCGGCAATTTACCTAATGAGTGCAGCAGTTATCCTTACAGCAGTATTATGGTACCAAAACATTAGCAACAATGTAGCAGAGGATCTGCAAAATAATCAAGAAGATATCGCATTAGATGAGCAGGAAGCAGTTGAGGTTAATGCAACAAAAGAAAACTTTGCAATGCCTACAGTAGATCCAGAAGCGGTACAAGTTGTGAAAAAGTTTTATGATCCAAATGCAACAACAGAAGAGCAAGAAGCAGCCCTTGTATTCTATAACAATACCTATAGAATGAACAAAGGGATCGACATCGCAAGAGAAGATCAAAAGCAATTCGATGTTGTCGCATCACTTAGTGGTACTGTAACAAAAGCTGAAAAAGATCCAATCTTAGGATATGTTGTGGAAATTGAGCACGAAAACGATGTTGTCACAGTTTACCAATCACTAGCAGAAGTTAGTGTACAAGCTGGTGACAAAGTAGAGCAAAATGAATTAATCGGTAAATCTGGTGAAAATCTTTATAATGAAGAAGATGGTAACCATGTACACTTTGAAATCCGTCAAGCTGGTAAAGCTGTAAACCCTCTAACATATATGGACAAGCCGGTAACATCCATTGAAGAGGCTGCTGAAGAAGAAGCAACAGAAGAAGAAGTAAGCGAAGAAGCTCCAGCTCCAGCAGGTGAAGGTGAAACTGAAGCACCAGCAAAAGACAGTGAAGCTCCAAAGGAAGACGCTGACAAAGATGAAAAAGCTCCAGAATCAGACAAAGATGCTGAAAAAGGAACTGAAGGTAAAGAAGATAGCACTCAGCCAGAGGCTTCAAATAGTACAGTAAATTCATAAGGATGACATTAATACGAGGTTGAACTCTAATAAATCAGAGATCAGCCTCGATTTTTTTTATCATCAAAAACAATAAATGAGACAAGGGGACAGGTACCTTGTCCCAATATATATTGTGGGACATAGAACCTGTCCCCTTGTCCCACAAAAAAGTTGTCGAAGAGAAAGTTTTATTAATTTTCAGTTTTTTATTGACCGGTTACTAGATTACCCTTCATAATAAGACATGTTAAAGCTATCAGGAAGTATATTCAGTATAGCATAAATTGATAACGCTTACAATTATATGAAGGAGGAAAGCCGAATATGACAACATTAATCTTAATGATTGCTTTAACCCTTGTCAGCCTTGTATTTTGCTTAAGAATGCGAAAACCTCATTTTTTACTCATCCCAGTTGTGACACTACTTATCTACTTCGTTGTACAAATTGCACTTGTTCCTGCACCATTTTTTGAAACTGTAAAATTTATTTTCAGTCTATCTTAAGGTTCCAACTGATCATTTATAATCCGGAGGTGCTTTATGAAAAAAATCGATAAAAAAGTAGCGGATGCCTATTTTAAAGAAAGAACAAGAAACATAGTGATCTATTTAATAATCGGGGGATTATCTTCATTTGGCGTTGTGTTATTTGCTGAGTTTTTTAGCGGCTTTACGATTAATGGATTTCCATTTCATTACTTCATGGGGGCACAGGGAGCTGTTGTTGTCTTTATTCTATTATTATTTATTAACGCGAAAGTCAGTGATTCCATTGATAGAAAATATGGCATTGATGAATCCAAAAATGAACAGCTTAGCGCTGGGAAAACATTAGAGCACTAGAAAAGCGGAATCGCCTGTTCAGCGGGGTATGAACTGGAGCAATTCGTATGAGATAAAGCGAGACTTTCATTAGAGATCGCTCTTCTCTCTAATGAATAGAGAGACTTATCCGATACTATCGGGAAAAGGAAACACGAGAGCGCAAGCGTCGATGTTGACTTATCGTAAGGAGAATTGTGAAGTTCACTAGACGCTGGAACTAGACACATTTAAAAGGGGATAAGATAAATTTTCACTAGCTACTTGAGTACATAGGGGAGTGCTCATTTTAATTAAAGGGGGAAATGTAATGGACGCTCAGTTTCTTGTTTCACTTGCAATTATTTTACTTACTTTTGCCTTATATATTGGAATTGCGGTCTACAATACAGCGAAGCAAACATCTGACTTTTATGTAGCAGGTCGCGGAGTTCCACCGATTTTTAACGGGATGGCCATCGGAGCGGACTGGATGAGTGCAGCCTCATTCATTGGGATGGCTGGAACGATTATGCTGCTTGGTTATGATGGACTGGCTTATATTATGGGGTGGACAGGCGGATATCTCCTATTAACCTTTTTATTAGCGCCACAGCTTCGTAAATACGGTCGCTACACTGTACCGGAATTCATCGGGGATCGATATAACAGTCACACTGCCCGCGTAATTGCCGCTGTTTGTACAATCATTATTAGCTTTACCTATTCAATTGGCCAATTATCTGGTTCAGGGGTTGTTATAGGAAGACTTTTTGAAATCGATGCGAAGCTTGGAACGATGATTGGCGTGGTGCTAATTGCGTTTTATGCAGCCTTTGGTGGAATGAAGGGGATTACATGGACACAGGTTGCTCAGTACATTATTCTGATCATTGCGTATTTGATTCCGGTTATTTTTATGTCTCTACAAATCACTGGAAATCCAGCTCCATGGCTTTCTTACGGTAAAATTGTAGAAGAAATGGGTGAGTTAGATCGTCAGCTTGGTATTTCCGAATACTTTGCACCATTTACAAACGGGACAAAATGGCAGTTCTTAGCCCTTATGTTTACATTAATGGCGGGAACAGCGGGATTACCTCATGTGATTGTCCGTTTTTATACTGTATCAACAATGAAAGCAGCAAGATGGTCAGGTGCATGGGCAATTCTTTTTATCGGGTTATTATATTTATCAGCACCAGCATATGCAGCGTTTTCTCGTTTTATTTTAATGACACAAGTAGCTGGTCGAAAGCTAACAGAGCTGCCTGCATGGACAGAATCTTGGGTCAATACCGGGAAGCTGCAAATTGCGGATGGAAACGGTGATGGCATCTTGCAATGGAGTGAATTGATCATATCAAACGATATCGTCGTAATGGCAACACCTGAAATCGCCAATCTTGGACTATTCGTTATCGGTCTCGTAGCAGCAGGGGCCATGGCAGCGGCTCTATCAACAGCAGGTGGCTTAATGATTTCAATTTCCTCTTCCTTTGCACATGATATATACTATCGTGTCATGAGGCCAAATGCATCTGAAAAGAATCGCTTAGCTGTTGCTCGTTGGTCAATTGTCATTGCAACTGTATTAGCGGGACTAATCGCATTAAATCCTCCAGGGGCGATCACACAAATCGTCGCATGGGCCTTTGCGTTAGCATCTGGAACGTTCTTCCCAGCTCTCCTCATTGGAGTATGGTGGAAGCGTTCAAACACTCAAGGTGTTATCTCAGGAATGCTTGTCGGCTTAGCTGTCACACTCATTTACATTTTTGCCTCTAAATATGGCGGCTTTACAATCGCTGGTATCATTGATACAGGAGCAGGTGTGTTCGGTGCAGTCGCTGCAATATTAACTAATATAATCGTTTCACTAGCCACAAAGGCACCATCTATTGAAACACAGGAAGAAGTTCTTAACTTACGTTATCCTGAACAGATGACGTATAAAGATGGAGAAGTGTGGATGGATAAATAAGATCGGGGACAAGGGGACAGGTACCTTGTCCCCTTATTTATTGTGGGACAAAGTACCTGTCCCCCTGTCTCTTCTATATTGCTTGCGGTAGTTGGCTGGGGATATGCCGTATTTATTTTTAAAGC
>DASQMK010000375.1:0-12392 GCA_035645575.1 Metabacillus sp. | reverse complement strand
AATACTTGCAAAGTTTAGTAGAAAAACAGGTGGATGGGATTATCTATTTAGGTGGTAGGATTAATGATACTGACACGGATGAGGAATATGCTGAAGAAATAAAGTCAGTTATGGAAAGAATTCCAGTTGTATTTGTTAATGGACAAATGGATGGAGTAGATGCCCATATTGTTAGAACAGATGAAGAATCAGGAATTGAAAAGCTTGTTGAATTATTAGTAAATCTCAATCATAAAAAGATTGGTTTTCTTGGTGGACAAGAAGGAATCAGCTCAACTGATGTAAAAAGGGATACTTTTGTTAAATTTATGGAAAATAAAGGGTTAGATCCCAACAAAGATTGGATTTTTGGTACTGGGTTTAGTATTGAATCTGGAGAAGAAGTTGCTGCACAATTGCTCTATTTAAAAGAAAGGCCTACAGCAGTTATCTGTGCCAATGATTTTATTGCGATTGGTGTAATAAAAGTGCTTACCAAATTTGGATTAAAGGTCCCTGAAGATGTTTCTGTTGCCGGGTTTGATGATATCTATTTAGCAAAACATTTTCCTCCAGGAATTACAACAATTAGTCAAAATTATGATCAGTTAGGACAAACGGCTATCAATGTTCTAGTAAATTTAATCAATGATATAGGAGCAGAGAAAGAAACAGTTGTTCCAACATCACTTGTATTAAGGGATTCTTGTCAATTACTTCAAGAATAATTAGATAAAAAATATTGCTCCTTTTAAATTCGGGGTATGCCAAAAAGAAATAGGTCTCGTATTTAAAAGGAATATATATTAATAGTATTTTATACTCTTATAATTGCCCCTAATTGAAACGGGTTTCAAAAATTAACTAAATTTCCTTTGGAACTTTAGCTTCTATCTTCTCGTAATAATCAAAAAATTTCGAAATATGTAAAAATAATGTTATTTACATTTAGTAGGGGGCTAGAATATAATAAGTTTATAGTAAACGCTTTCATTTTAATCGAACAAGGAATTAATCTTATATTTCCGAACAAATAACTTTGCATTAATTTTAAATGAAACCCGTTTCAATCTGCAGAAGATTATTAATAATAATCTAAGTTTTTAAACTTCATCAACTTTGAAACCCGTTTCATACCTTTCTTTTTATTTATTGTCGTGTATAAGACTTACAAATCTAAAAATTAGGGTTGGGGTAGTAGTCAGCTTCAAAAAGTTACGACAAATTTGTTTTAGTTGGTTGATGCTTTCGAGTAAGGATCATGTTGTTTAGGGGGGATTTATATGAAAACTGTTACTGTACCATCACAGACACCTATTGTTAAAAAACAAACGAAAGAGTCTGCATTGAAAAGAATATGGAAGAACCGAACCCTTCTCCTTATGTGCACACCTGCAATTATTTTCTTTGCTGTATTTGCATATCTGCCAATGCCGGGTCTTTATCTTGCATTTGTAAACTATGATTATTCACTTGGAATTTTTAACAGCGCTTTCGTAGGGCTTGATAATTTTCGTTTTCTGGTCATGACGGGTGATTTGTGGAAGTTAACCTTTAATACGATTGCTTACAATCTAGCTTTTATTATTCTTGGTAATTTCCTGCAAATAGCTGTAGCCATTATGCTTAACGAATTGAAAAATAAGTGGTTTAAAAAGATTTCTCAAACGATTATGTTTCTGCCACATTTTATTTCTGCAGTTCTAGTTGGACTTTTAGCCTATAACATACTTAGTTACGATTATGGAGTACTTAACTCGTTTTTAAAAATGGTTGGCTTGGATCCAGTACAAACTTATTCGAACCCTGCGATTTGGCCTTATATTATTGTCATTACGTTCCTCTGGCAATCTACAGGCTATGGATCGATCGTTTATTTTGCGGCAATCATGGGTCTTGATAAATCCATTTTAGAAGCAGCTGAAATCGATGGGGCTAATGCTTTCCAACGTATTAGATATATCATTATTCCTTGGCTTAAGCCAACCTTTATCATTTTACTACTGTTCTCTTTAGGTGGAGTATTAAAAGGAAATTTCGGTTTGTTTTATAACCTAGTTGGTGCTAATAATACAATGCTCTATCCAACCACTGATATTATTGAAACCTATGTATTCCGAACATTAATGACGAATTTTAACTTTTCATTAGGAAGTGCCGTAAGTTTATATCAATCTATTTTTGGATTCTTAATTGTCATTATAGCGAACTGGATTGTTAAAAAAGTTTCACCGGAAAATTCATTGTTTTAAAGGGGGATCGTTGTGATGGAAAATAGCGCTAGGCGTAATATAGATTTTTCTACAATAATTGTTCGTATGATTGGGTATGGATTTATTGGTTTTTTTGCCCTTTGTTGTCTTTTACCATTTGTTTTAATCGTGTCGTCTTCCTTCTCATCAGAAAGCGCAATCATGGAAAATGGATTTGCTTTATGGCCAAAGGAATTTTCTACATTTGCATATGAAATAGTATTCCAAAACCCGAGACTTGTTATTGGATCATATATCGTAACGATGGTTATTACCCTTGTTGGGACTGCGGTAGGTTTGTTTATTGTAGCGATGACAGGTTATGCTTTGCAACGTGCAGACTTCTTGTACCGTAATAAAATATCATTTTATATCTACTTTACTACTCTCTTTTCAGGCGGACTTGTTCCATTTTATCTATTAGTAACACAGTATTTGCATTTGAAAGATAATTACCTAGCGGTACTTTTGCCAGGATTATTAAGCCCTTTTCTAATCATTATGATGAAGGCGTTTACAAAGTCGATTCCACATGAGATTACAGAATCTGCAAAAATGGATGGAGCAGGTGATTTCACAATATTTTTAAGGTTAATACTTCCGATGTCTACTCCAGCATTGGCGACTATAGGACTTTTTATTGCACTAGGATATTGGAATGAATGGTATAATTCGATGCTTTTTCTATCACCTAATATGGAATATAGGCCACTTCAGTTGTTTCTTTATAACGTTATCACTAGTGCCGATTTCATAAGAAACTCTGCAGCAGCTTCCAATGTAGCACCACAAGAAATCCCATTGGAAACCATGAAAATGGCAACAGCGGTAGTTGCTACCGGTCCAGTTATTCTATTTTATCCGTTTGTACAACGGTACTTTATTCAAGGTATTACAATTGGTGCAGTTAAGGGGTAATGGAATATGAATGAGGAATTTTCCTTGTTTCATAGAGAGTAAAAAACAAAGGGGAGGAAGAAAAATGTTGAGGATGAAAAAATCGCTGGTACTTTTCTTGGTCATGCTGTTGACCTTTAGTCTTGTGGCTTGTAATGGATCTAGTCAAACAAGCTCAGAAAAATCAAATCCAAGTACAAAGGTTAATGAAAATGGGGAAATTGATACTTCTAAATTTGTCACAATTACCATGCTGGCGTTGGGAGATAAACCGACTAATGGACAGTTAGAAAAAGTAATGGAACAAGTAAATGCAAAATTAAAAGAAAAAGTAAACGCTCATCTTGAAATCAAATGGATCGAATGGGCGGACTATATGACAAAGTATAATCTAACTCTAGCTTCTGGAGAGCCTGTTGATTTAATTATCACAGCAACCGACTGGTTAGATGCGTGGGGCAATGCACAAAAAGGTGCTTTCATGGATATTACTGATCTTCTACCAACATATGCACCTCAGACATGGGAAGAGGTTTCTGATGAAAATTGGGAGCAAACAAAATACAATGACAAAATTGTTATGATTCCTGAGGATGCTTTTACTCAGTGGGTTAACCACGGTTTTTTCTATCGTACAGATTGGGCGAAAGAATTTGGTATCAATGAACCTATTGAAGATTTTGAAACAATGGGTAAATACTTCCAAGGGATTGTTGATAATAAACCGGGTGTCATTCCTTGGGATACACCAGGAACAAATGTTACAACAGCTTGGGGGTATACAACTTCTTATTCAGATGCGATTGAGCTTCCAATTACGACAGGAGTATTCCCGATTTACTGGGGGAAATCCTATGAAGAGGCATATACAGTTATGAGTCCAGTATTCGAAGATATTTTTGTAGACTATGCAAAGCTTATGAAGGATTGGGCTGATAAAGGTTACTGGCGTGCAGATGTATTGAACTATAAAGGTGACACAAGGGCTTTATTCCAAGCAGGAAAAACAGGTGCAGACCAGCATCATACGGAAACATTCTCAGGCTTGCGTGTGCAAATGGATATGAAACAACCAGGTTCAGAAATTGATATGTTTGCTTGGTCTGATACACGTGACAACTTAATTTCTATGTCAGTCACTCACGGTGCTACAGCAGTTGGATCTCATAGTAAAAACCCTGAGCGTGCTCTAATGGTATACGATCTAATTCGAAATGATGAAGAAATTTATAAATTATTTAACTATGGAATTGAAGGAGTACAATACGAAATTGTAGACGGCAAACGTGTTCGTCCTGAAGGATATGATGAAACAAAAGATTCATTCTCTTCTAACTTCTGGGGCGGTCGTGTAGATAAATTTGAAATCCCAAGTGCTGATAAATGGGAAGGAATATCTGAGATGTACGCAGAGTACGATAAAATCAAGAAGCCGTTCCCATATGGTAGATTTGTTTTTGATAGTACCCCTGTAGAAGCAGAACTTGCTGCTCTATCACAAGTGACTGCACAAATGGTACCAGCGATTGCATTCGGTAAAGCAGGAGAACCGGAAAAAGCTGTTAATGATTTCCGGAAGAGATTAGAAGCAGCAGGTTATGAAAAGGTCTTAAATGAAATCCAAAAACAAATGGATGACTATAAAAAGCTTGTTGAAGCCAATTAATTAGAAAATCAATGTAAGTAAAAAGAGGGGTATCATAAATCCTTGATAGCCCTCTATCTATCATTCTCTCATTTGTATAAGGAAATTAGTATTCATTTTCATTAATAAAATAAGGGGTGTTTAACTAAATATGGTAAATGTAATAAGTCAAGAAGCGGACTGGTCTGTTAGAAGTAAAAAGTTTAACTTTGATTGGAAATTCTTAAAAGGTGATAATTCTGATGCAAGTAAAATTCAGTTTGATGATTCAGATTGGCGTTCATTAGATTTGCCACATGATTGGAGTATTGAAGGTCCTTTTAAGAAAGATTTTGCAAGTTCAACAGGCTATTTGCCAGGGGGAATTGGTTGGTATCGGAAAAAATTTACTGTACCCGATAGCATTAAAGGGAAGAAACTATTTATTCAATTTGATGGAGTATATAAAAATAGTGAAGTGTGGATCAATGAACATTTTCTTGGAAAAAGACCCTATGGATATAGCTCCTTTCATTATGACTTAACCCCATACTTAAATTTCGAAACACAAGAAAATGTGATTGCTGTAAAAGTAGATCATTCAGATTTTGCTGATTCTCGGTGGTATACAGGTTCTGGTATTTACCGAAATGTATTTATACATTTAACTGATCATGTGTACATCAAGCCTTATGGTATATTTGTAACAACTCCTAACATTTCAATAACAGAAGCAGAAATCCAAATTACAACAAGTTTAAAAAATGAATATAACAATGAAGTGAAATTCCAAATTGAACATCAAATTCATGATGCTACCGGCAAAGAAATTAGTTCTATTTCATCTATAGAGGCTGTTCAAGCAAAGGGAGAACAAGACTTTTCCCATTCTTTATTACTAGAAAATCCAAATCTCTGGTCACCAGAAAATCCATATTTATATAGTGTTGAAACAAGGGTGATAAGAGATGATGAAGTAATAGATTATAAGACTACTCCACTTGGTGTTCGATATTTTCATTTCGATGTGCATACCGGATTTTATCTTAATGGGGAAAATTTGAAGATGAAAGGTGTATGTATCCATCATGACGCAGGGTGTCTTGGAGCTGCTGTTCCTGAGAAGGTTTGGCACAGGCGTTTGCAGCTATTAAAGGAAGCGGGTGTAAACGCTATTCGGATGAGTCATAATCCACCTGCACCAGAGTTACTGGATATGTGTGATTCATATGGATTTTTAGTCCAAGATGAAGCATTTGATGAGTGGGAGTATCCAAAGAACAAATGGGTAGAGGGATGGAATCGTGGCGAACCATCACTAGACGGATATGCTTCCGACTTTAACGAGTGGTCAGAGATAGATTTGAGGGATATGATTTTAAGAGATCGGAACCATCCGTCAATTGTGTTTTGGAGTATTGGAAATGAAATTGATTACCCAAATGATCCTTATTCACATCCAGTACTCGAAGATCGTTACAAAGCTAATAAACCTAAGGCAAAAGGTATGGGTGATATTGCAAAAAGATTGGTGAGTGTTGTAAAGCAATATGATCCGACACGACCTGTTACGGCAGCTCTAGCAAGTGTTATTATGTCAAATGAAACTGAATTTCCAGATGTTCTTGATGTGGTTGGATATAACTATCAAGAGTTTCGTTATCAAGAAGATCATGGAAAATATCCTAATAGAGTTATATATGGAAGTGAAAATGGAAGACATCACGATGTATGGTTAGCTGTAGAACAGAATGACTTTATATCTGGACAATTTATCTGGACAGGGATTGACTATTTGGGAGAAGCTCGTGGATGGCCGATTCGTCACGCTACACCTGGAATGCTTGATCTAGCTGGTTTCAAAAAACCTTTATACTTTTTTAAACAAAGTCAATGGTCTGAGCATGATATGGTCCATTTAGGTCTGACTTCTATTAAGAAAGATAATTCTGACCAAATATATTGGGATCATGAAGTTGTCGACGGATGGAAGGGGAGTAAAGGAGAAACAGTGAGGGTGGCTTGTTGTACAAATTGTCCTGAAGTGGACTTGTTTTTAAATGGTAAATTTGTTGGTACTAAAAAACGAGAAGACTTCCCAGGCGGAACGATAATTTGGGATCTTCCATACGAAAAGGGTACGTTAAAGGCGGTAGGAAAAAGAAATGGAACTATTTGTTGTACACATGAATTAAAGACATCAAGTGAACCTACTAAGTTACAGTTATACTCGGATACAATCACACTTAAGGCTGACAAACAGGATGTAGCACATGTAGAAGTGAATATTCTTGATCACGACAATAACCTTGTCTTTGATGGAGATAATCAAATAGATTGCACTATTGAGGGGCCTGGCGAAATTATAGGAATTGAATGCAGTAATCCGGCTAGTCATCAGGACTATAAAACGACCTACAGAAAGGCATATAATGGGAAACTATTAATTTATGTGAGGGCTACTGATCAACCAGGGACCATTACCTTAAAGACAACTTCAATTGGTCTAGAAAGCGCATCTGTAGTAATAAAGGTAAAATAAATTCATTTATAAACCAACATACAACTCGGGTACCTATTTAACCAAATGGTACTCGAGTCTTTATCATTGCTTAGGAAATTATAAAATGCTTGAACTGTGGATAACTACTTCGACATCCAGCTCCAGCGCCTAGCCCCTCGAGGTCATAAGATGATTTAGAATTGAAGGCAAAGGACGCCTTCTATTCTAAATCATCTTATTTGCCCTAGGCTGACCAAGGCGCTTGCGCTTTTGTTCTTTTGAAATACTAAACAATGTACATCATATGAACAATTGGGCTTTTTTGAAAAATTGTTAACAAGAAGCTAAACGATAAATATACAGTATTTGCTGATTAGGAAAGGCATCCATTTAATAGGACAATAAGCTTTCTTATATGTTTGTAAGCTCATAATTGTAAGGAGATGTTTCAATGCCGTATAACAATGCTTCTGATACATTGAATCCTAGGAAGGGACACCGACTTCGGGATATTCCTGTTCATGACCCATTTGTCTTGCCGAATAAAGAAACAAATACTTACTATTTATATACAACTGGGATTCCAGAATTAACCGATTTGGAGAGAAATGGAGTACTGGTTTATAAAAGTAGAGATTTACTAGATTGGGAGGGACCTTATGTAGTATTTGAGATTCCCGAGGGAATTTGGGCTCATCCACGACATGGTACGTGGGCACCAGAGGTTCATCAATACCATGGTAAATACTATTTATTTGTTACCCTTCATAATAGAAATACTATACTGGCAGAACCACCAGAGGTTTGGAAAACCAATCATCTTCGTGGTACGAGCATTGCCGTATCTGATTCTCCAGAGGGACCATTTGAATTACTGAAAACGAATGGGCCTGTGCCGCCTAAAAACTTTATGACATTAGATGGAACCTTATATGTGGATGAAAATGGCAAGCCGTGGATGGTATATTGTCACGAGTGGATTCAGGTAATCGATGGTACGTTTGAGGCCATTCCACTAAAGGAGGACTTGTCTGCAGCGGATGGTGAACCACAACATCTCTTCAAAGCTTCAGATGCACCTTGGATCAATGCAGAAAAAAAGCCAAATATGAAGCCTGCAGTATATGTATCTGATGGTTGTCAAGTATATCGGACAAAAGCTGGGCACCTTATTATGCTTTGGTCAAGCTATAATAATGAAGGATATGTCCAAACGATTGCCAGATCTAGATCTGGTAAGCTAGAAGGTCCTTGGGAACAATTGGATCCTTTAGTTGGCGGTGATTGTGGACATGGTATGCTTTTTAAAACATTTGAAGGTTCTTGGTTGCTTATTCTTCATCATCCATTTAGTATAACTGAGTCTCGAGCGAAGGTTTATGAAATAGAGGAAACTGAGGATAGCTTTAAGGTTATTAAACCTAGAATTGATCTATATGCTTGAATCAAATTTCTGTAGCTTCTAATCGAAATTTAACTACTGATGTATTTAGCACACTCCTTTTTTATTTTAGCTCTTTTCTAATGATTTTGTTATTTAATAAGGCCTACCGCACGCCACACAGAGAACATTCAGGAGCTTCATTCAACTATTTCCAACCCTTATTACTCATTATTTATCGTGATTTTAAATTATACGTATATATGTAGAAACCTGACGAAATTTGTCTAATCGTAAATAAATAGCTAAAAAACGTAAATAAGTTTTTGCAATCGAAAATAAGTTCCTGAAATCAAAAAAATCAAACCCGAAATCGATAATAAATCTCAATTCCGAAAAGGAGTAGTTCCATTACCTGTAATTATACTCAATCAAACCGAATAACCCCCAAAAGCCTATCATACTATGTAACGAAAGGGGGTATTAGGACTTTGAATGATCATCGTAATGGTAAAGGTAACAAAAAAGATGAACAATTAGAGCTGTTTAGGGTTGATGATAAAGGAAAAAAGCTAACAACCAATCAAGGGCTAAAGATGTCAGAGGATGAGTTTTCCTTAAAAGCCGGTGAACGCGGACCTACGTTAATGGAGGATTTTCATTTTCGTGAAAAAATGACCCACTTTGATCATGAGCGAATTCCAGAGAGGGTTGTTCATGCACGAGGTTTTGCTGCACATGGTGAGTTTCAAGTGTATGAATCGATGAAAAAATATACGAAGGCAAAGTTTTTACAAGATCCAACTATAAAAACACCTGTATTTGTACGGTTTTCAACAGTTGTCGGTTCGCGTGGCTCTGCTGAGACTGTTCGGGATGTACGTGGGTTTGCGACAAAATTTTATACTGAAGAAGGAAATTATGATTTGGTTGGAAATAATATTCCGGTTTTTTTCATTCAAGACGCTATCAAATTTCCTGATATGGTACATGCGATTAAGCCTGAGCCAGACAATGAAATTCCTCAAGCATCATCAGCTCATGATACATTTTGGGATTTTGTAGCAAATAACCAGGAATCAGCTCATATGGTTATGTGGCTAATGTCTGATCGAGCTATCCCAAAGAGCTTCCGAATGATGGAAGGGTTTGGTGTACATACCTTCCGTTTTGTAAATGAAAGAGGTAAAGCCCATTTTGTAAAATTCCATTGGAAGCCTAAGTTGGGCGTGCACTCGCTTGTATGGGATGAGGCGCAAAAAATAGCAGGGGAAGACCCTGACTTTCACCGCCGTGATTTGTGGGAGAATATCGAGAAAGGCAATTATCCTGAATTTGAATTAGGCGTTCAGATTATTGGTGAAGAAGATGAATTTAAGTTTGGGTTTGATATTCTAGATTCCACTAAAATTTGGCCTGAGGAAGATGTTCCAGTAAAGATTATTGGGAAAATAACATTGAATCGCAATGTCGATAATGTGTTTGCTGAAACAGAGCAAGTAGCTTTTCATCCTGGTCATATTGTACCGGGAATTGACTTTACAAATGATCCATTACTTCAAGGGCGGTTATTTTCTTATACTGATACACAGCTTATCCGTTTAGGAGGACCTAACTTCCATGAAATCCCGATTAATAGGCCTGTATGTCCTTTTCATAATAATCAGCGAGATGGTTACCATCGTCAAACCATCAATGTCGGAAAGGTAAGTTACCATAGAAATTCATTAGCAGGGAATACTCCGGCACCGGCTAGTCCAGCTGAAGGTGGTTTTGCTCATTATCAAGAAAAAGTGGAAGGTCGTAAAATCCGTGCAAGAAGTGATAGTTTTAAGGACCACTTCTCTCAAGCGACTCTTTTCTGGAATAGTATGAGTAAACCAGAGAAGGAACATATAGTTGAAGCATTTAGGTTTGAGCTTGGAAAAGTGAAAAGTCTTTCTGTTAGGCAGCAGGTTGTCGATATGTTTGCAAACGTTAGTCTTGAACTAGCAAGAGCGATTGCTGGATATATCGGAGTACAGCCACCTAAAGACGGGGGATCACCAGTCGCAAAATCGTCTCCTGCATTAAGTCAACTAAATACAAGGAAAAAACCAGACACTTTAAAGCTGGCGGTAATCCTAACAAACGGTTTTAATGGACCAGATGTCAAATATGTGCTAGATCGCTTGAAAGCCCAAGGCATTCAGGCTGAAATCATTAGTGAACAGCTTGGCAAAGTAAAAGGTACAGGCGGAATTGAATTTGAAGTTAATCATACTTTCTTAACGACTAAGTCGGTTCTATTTGAAGCGGTTTATATGGTTAGAGGAAGCAGGAAAAGCAAATCGTTCAACGTACAGGCTGCACATTTTATCTTTGAAGCATTTTCTCACTATAAGACGATCGGTGCCACACATGAAGGGAAAAAGTGGCTTGAAGTGAATAATATTGGTGATGCTGCTGGAGTTGTGATGGCAGATGATATGGAATGGTTTGCAAAGGAATTTATAAAAGCCATTTCTGCACATCGACATTGGGAGCGTCAGGTAGTTTAATAGAGAAAAATGCCCCTTACCAAATGATGGAAGGGGTATTTATACATGTGCACCCAGCATGGGACGAGCTTTATATTTTGAAATCAAAAAAGCTTTATTACAAATCTAATAATAGAAAAATATTATCTATAATATAATAATTTCTAAAGATTCACTAGACGAAATTTCATCATATAAAGTATGATATAACAAAATATTTAAGAGTTCAAAAAAGAGTTATCTGAATAATTAAAATTTTATTTTCCTTAATCATATCGGAGGTCACATGAAGTTTAAAACAAAGCTATATATGAGCATAGGGTCATTACTACTGCTAATTTCAATCATTGTAATGATATTAATGAGCATGCTAGAGCATTCAACAGTTAATATGAACGTGGTTGTAAATGATTTAAGCAATAGAGTGAATTTAGCTGCAAATATAAAGTACGAGACTGCAAATATTGGTAGACATTTAAGGGAACTAACTGCAATTAATCAATCTTCAACAAGTAATAGAGAAGTCCTTAATGCTTGGGAAGAGTCACAGACGAACTTAAAACAATCGTTAGAGGAACTTGAAAAAAAAGACACTCAAGAAAAGTCCAAAGAACTAATCGTAAAGTATAAAACATTACATGAGTCTTATTTACTTATTGTTCAGCAGCTTTTATCAACACAAAAACTTAATAGTGATACTGAAGTCATTGCCTCTCTTTGGAATGAAGCGGAGCTTACAAGAATGAGAATGATTCAGATTGCGGAACTTCTTCAAGGACTGCAGGAGCAAGAAATGAAAAATGAACTTTTAAGATCAAGAGATACATATAATTGGGCTGTTAAAAATATTTATATATTTTTAGCAATTGGCTTACTTATTGGAGTAGGATACACGATATGGATTATCAAAAGGATGACTAATAATCTAAATCATGTTACTTCAGTGATGAAAAGTGCTACAAACAGTCATTTTGATCATTTACCTAGAATTGAGATAAATCAAAAAGGGGAGATAGGAGAGATAGCTCTAGCGTTTAATAAAATGGCAATATCCTTAGAGGACCACAGTAAGCTAGAAAAGAAATTAAAGGAAGAAGCTGAGGAAAATAGCTGGCTTAAAACTAAGGTTGCCGAAATAGCTACGATGTACCCTGAAGTTGAAAATATTAAGATGTTATCTGAAAGGTTGATAACAAAGCTTGTTCCTATGGTAGGAGGAAGTTTAGGTGTTTTTTAT
>DASQMK010000374.1:0-3763 GCA_035645575.1 Metabacillus sp. | reverse complement strand
ATTACTTAACACTTTACTGATTGGCAGAGATATTTTTAAAAAAATGCTTGTATTAGAAGAAATAAATGATCCTAAATCGCCTTTAATGTGTTATACTAATTGTAAGTTAAACAAAATTAGTATGTCATATATAAATTAAGGGGAGATTTTTTTATGTCAACAAATATAGCGATAAATGGGTTTGGTCGTATAGGGAGAATGGTTTTTCGACGTGCAATCTCAGAAGGCTTAAATATAAGGGCTATTAATGCAAGTTATCCAGCAGAAACCCTAGCCCATTTAATTAAATATGATACAAATCATGGAACCTTTGCAGGGGAAGTCATTGGAATGGAAGATCATTTAGTTGTAAATGGACATAAAGTGTTACTTCTAAATGAACGTAATCCTGAGGATCTTCCGTGGAAGCGGTTAAATGTTGATATAGTCATTGAAGCAACCGGCAAATTTAATAAAAAGGAAAAAGCTATGTTACACGTGAAGGCTGGGGCGAAAAAAGTCCTTTTAACTGCTCCCGGGGAAAATGAAGATGTAACGATCGTTATGGGGGTTAATGAACATGTATATGACGCAAATCAGCATACAATCATCTCAAATGCTTCATGTACAACAAATTGCCTTGCACCAGTCATAAAGGTGCTTGATGAAGCATTTACAGTAAGAAATGGACTTATGACGACAGTTCATGCCTACACAAATGATCAAAGAAATATTGATAATCCACATAAAGATCTAAGAAGAGCAAGAGCGTGCGGACAGTCCATTATACCTACCACGACTGGTGCTGCAAAGGCTTTAGAACTTGTATTACCTCAAATGAAAGGCAAATTGCATGGAATGGCACTGAGAGTTCCTACACCGAATGTTTCACTTGTTGACTTGGTCGTTGACCTGGAGAAATCTGTTACAGCAGAAGAAGTTAATCACTCTTTTATGTTAGCTTCACAACATTCACTAAAGGGAATTCTTGATTTTTCTACAGAGCCTTTAGTCTCAATTGATTACAATACAAACCCTTATTCAGCAATTGTAGACAGCTTATCGACCATTGTAATCGATCAACATAAAGTAAAGGTGCTGGCATGGTATGATAATGAATGGGGATACTCCTGCAGAGTGGTTGATTTGGCTAAAATGGTAGAAAGAAGTATGTCTCCGTTATTAGGTGTATAAGGATTTAAAGGATATTTAAGCTCCTTACGGAAAAAGTAATAAATGTAACATTATATTGCATGAAACCCCTTTAACTTAGTTGTGACAAATATTTTTTTCGAAAAGTGTGTTGCAAAACGTATATAAACAAAGTATACTATTTTTCGTGAACTTCTTATCAAAGCCAAGGTGTTAAGGCTACTTAAAGGGTTAGGACCTCTCTGGACTAACTTTCCCCCGTGGTAGTTACACATACCATTCGCGAAGAATTCATGTAAAAAATAGTTAAAGGGGGATCCATGAATTATGGAAACAATGGGTAGACACGTAATCTCAGAACTATGGGGATGCGATTTTGATAAGTTAAATGACATGGATTACATTGAAAAAACATTTGTAAATGCGGCATTAAAGTCAGGTGCAGAAATACGAGAGGTTGCTTTCCACAAATTTGCTCCACAAGGAGTAAGTGGAGTTGTTATTATCTCCGAGTCTCATTTAACCATTCATAGTTTTCCAGAGCATGGTTATGCAAGTATTGATGTTTACACATGTGGTGATTTAAATCCGAATATTGCTGCAGACCATATTGCAGAATCATTAGGTGCACAAACTCGTGAAAATATCGAAATCCCAAGAGGTATGGGACCTGTACAAGTAAAGCAAGCGAAAGCAAAAGCTCTTTAATTTGAAACAAACGTTCAGAGGTGCGGATTATTTAATCTGCACCTCTTTTTATTATCGGAAAATTTCAGTATGATAGTAATAGAATAACTTTTCATACATAAAGGGAAAAATAATGAATAAAGGGGAATGTAACCATGAGTTTTATGAACAAAATAAAGGATTTTTTTAGTACCCATCAAGAAACAAGGGAAAATCACTATAATCCAGACTTGCAAAGCCATTATTATAAAACAACAAATAAGAAAGCACTTCAATCTGTAAAGGAATTGATCGAGCAAACGCCAGGAATGACAGTTACCTCTGTTTCTGAAGAACGTGGAGAAATGAGCGTGAACATTGATCGTCCTAGAAAGGCATTTTTAATTGTAACGGTTATTTCTGTGCGTCCTTTTGAAACTGCTGTTGATCTTACTGCGACTACAAATACTGTGTTACCAACTGACTTTGGATATAGTAAAAAAATCATTCTTGAATTATATAAAAAGCTGGATCAAAAAGAAACATTCGTCGGTACTGGAAAAAGTAGAAAATAAGATTATGGGTCATAGACCTATAATATGACGTGTAGAAGGAGTTGGTCATATGAAATGTCCTTCGTGTCAGCATAATGGGACAAGAGTATTGGATTCTAGACCTGTAGATGAAGGAAGATCGATTCGCAGACGCCGTGAATGTGAAGAGTGCCAATATCGTTTTACGACATTTGAAAAAGTCGAAGAATTTCCTTTAATTGTTGTAAAGAAAGAAGGAACAAGGGAAGAGTTTAGTCGAGAAAAAATCTTAAGAGGGCTAATTAAAGCGTGTGAAAAGAGACCAGTTCCTTTACAAAAGCTTGAAGATATTGTTCATGAAATTGAAAAGGAACTTAGAAATCAAGGTGTTTCTGAAGTAAATAGTGAATTAGTTGGCGAAATGGTCATGGACAGGCTCGCTAGAATTGATGAGGTTGCATATGTTCGGTTCGCATCAGTCTACCGGCAGTTTAAGGATATAAATGTTTTTATTGAAGAATTGACAGATCTTATAAAGAAAGTAAGATAAGTGACGAAAGAGCTAATGGAGGGATCCTTCAGCTCTTTTTTCAGTGGAATATTTTTCCGAATATGGGTATGAAAGGTTGAAGGGTATGCAACAGCATTGGAAGGAACTGCTCGCTATTGATCGATATACGGTTAAAAGTAAATCAGTTCTACAAGACTTAGATCGAAAAATCATCACATTACTTTATCAGCCATTAATAGGGTCAAAATGCTTTAGTCTTTATATGACTTTATGGGGAGAATTAGAGCAAAATCGTCTGTGGAGTGCTGAAACAACACACCACAGCTTAATGACGATCATGCAAAGCAATTTGCGGGAAATCTATCAAGAACGTTTGAAATTAGAAGGCCTCGGGCTGTTGAAAACATATATAGATGAAATTGATGGTGTAAAAAGATATATTTATGAGTTACAGGCACCTATTCGACCGAATGAATTCTTTCAGGATGGTGTATTGAATATTTATCTATATAACCGTGTTGGTCGAAATAAATTTTTACAGTTAAAAAGATTTTTTTCAGATGATCAAATGGAAGAGGGCATAAAGGAAATCACTAAATCGTTTGATGATGTGTTTGATTCCGTTCGGTCTGCAGAAATGATGGGAAGAGTAAACCAGGAAACAATGGATGACTTAACACTTGAAAATGAGAGAGAATATCTTCAGACAGATAGTCGTGCCACAATAGAGATATCAGATGCTGCATTTGATTTCGACTTATTCTTCTCCGGTTTATCTGAGGCTCTTATTTCTCCAAAAGCTTTTACACCTCCAGTTAAAGAGGTGATCAAAAAGTTATCCTATTTGTATGGTATTAGTGCGATTGACATGAAAAATGTAGCTATGTCCAGTTTAGACCATGATGATATGATTGATGTAGAA
>DASQMK010000373.1:0-2015 GCA_035645575.1 Metabacillus sp. | reverse complement strand
ATGCTTTGCAAAATTGGTCCCTTTTGTATCCGTAAGTTCTATTTTATTGATGGATGGTGTGAATATAAAGAATTGCATCATAAGAAAAATGGAAAAGTGAAAAGAATCCTCATTTTTCTAGGTGGTTCTATATTTAACATTACAACCATTATTCTTGTTAACAGTTTAATTCTTCAAGAGTTCCTTAAGCCTAGTATTTTACTTTATCAATTTGTTTACTTTTCTGTTTATTATGTGTTTTTTTCTCTATTTCCAACTCAATACGTCAATGGCTGTCCCAGTGATGGCAAAGCAGTATTAAACATTATTATTAATAAACCATTAGAAAAAGATCCTATCAATTAACTATTACCTATCCATTTTTCTATACCAATCAATCCGTCGAAAAATAATTGGTATAGAAAAATGGATACCTATTAAAACAGTAATATAATATATTGAAGAGGAAATCCAGAAGGAGCAGAACATTGTCTAATGATGTCTCTTTCCATTACTAGTGCCCTTATCTTCGTCCACTCCATCTTTCCTCCGGTCAATTCGTTAAATGCTAATAAAGCAAAGATCGCCTCCTATTAATTTCTTATCCTAATTAATATCCCAGATCATCGTACATAAATAGAATAGCTAATAAAATCCTTTGGTATGTTTAAAGGTTTTTATTTAGGGAAACTGATTAGAAAAAACAATGGTGGTTGTTATGAAAAATAAAAAACAAAAAAAACTTAAAGATAGTCAATACCCTAACAGGCAATATTATTTTCCGGAACAAATTATCGAATCTTTTATTTTAAAAGGAAAAGAAACACAACAAACGACTAGGCGTGCACAATTTATTCTTTCACTTATGGCGGGAGCGTTTATTTCATTCGGTGCCCTAGCCTCGGTTTTATTGTCTATAAATATTGAAAAAGATGGCTACTACCATCTTTTATCGGGCATTGGTTTTGCCATTGGATATGCAATGATTTTTTTATCAGGATCTATTCTTTTTACAGAAATTAATGTTTTACTACCGAGTTACATATTATATAGTAAGTACCGGGTGAGCAAAAAGGTTTTGCAGTTTTGGATCGTTTGTTATATCGGGAATTTTCTAGGGGCTCTTTTTGTTGGCTTTTTACTTAATCTTTCAGGTTCGTTAGATAAGGATTTTTACGAAGGTCTTCTCGTATTCATGGAGAAAAAAATGCAGTTCACTGAGCGAGGAACATGGGGATGGTTTCAAGTACTTTTTTCAGGAATTCTAGCTAACTGGTTAATTGGAATTGCTGCGGTCTTAGCAACGGCTGCAAGGGATGTAGCAGGGAAAATTTTAGGGATTTTTCTACCTGTCATTATTTTTGAAGCAGGTAATTTCCAGCATGCTGTTGCCAATATGGGGTATTTTAGCATTACCGTGCTGGAAGGCTTTGAATTTAATTGGTTTCAATTAATTTTTTATAATATTATCCCGGCCTCGATAGGTAATTTAATTGGTGGTGGAATACTAGTTTCACTACTATTATCGTTTGCTTTTAAAGAAAATATTGATGAAGAGGTACTTGAAGAGGAATCAAAAGCTTAGAAAATCAATAACAATGAATATTTAGTAACAGAAAGAACCTCTCCCGTGTCGTGAACTGCACCCCAATTGTTAGACACCATCTAGCAATTGGAGGTGCAGTTTTTCTATGGCTAAATTTACTGCAGAAGATAAATTACAAGCAGTTCAACGTTTCTTAAATGGAAATGAGAGTTCATATGAATTAGCTAAATCTTTGGGAACTGATAATAAAGCAATTCTTAAATGGGTCAAACAATATGAATACAATGGTGTAGAAGCATTCGTAAAATCATATACAAATTACACCCAACAGTTTAAACTAGACGTACTAAATTGTATGATTGAACACGGTAGTCCAAAATGGAAACAGCGGCTATCTTTAATATAGCTGCTCCATCCACAATTCTTGTTTGGAAAAAGCAATTTAAAACACAAGGATTGGATGCCCTTCAATCAAAGAAAAAGGTGCGTC
>DASQMK010000372.1:0-5681 GCA_035645575.1 Metabacillus sp. | reverse complement strand
AAAGAATGATGTTAATTACAGATGCCATGAGAGCTAAATGGCTTGAGGATGGGAGCTATGATTTAGGCGGTCAAATGGTCACGGTAAAAAACGGGAAAGCTTTACTAGATGAAAACACTTTGGCAGGCAGTGTCCTTAAGATGATTGATGCATTTAAGAATATACAAAAATTTACTGGATGCAGTATTGAGAGCGCTATTAAAATGGCTTGCGAAAACCCCGCCAAGCAGCTAAATATTTTTGACCGAAAAGGAAGTATCGCCATGGGGAAAGATGCAGATCTTGTGATCTTGGATGAAAATATGGATATATTTATGACAATTTGCAAAGGGAAAATTGCTTATTCAAGAAATTAAAATGGACATACACTAAAAGAGGAATAATACCCCTGCTAATTCTTTATCCCACTCTTATCGGGCAGTAAGACACCCCACCTCAAGCTTCTGAGTTTACAAAGAAGGTAGGTGGGGGATAACTGCCCGTAAAGAACCATCAGTGGGGGATAAAGAAAACCTCCACTGATGGAAGTTTCACTTTATCCTATCTTATTCAGGTTTTATAAAGGAGATGACAATCTTGAAAATCATTGAAGTAAAAGATTATGACGAAATGAGTAAAAGAGCTGCTGAATATATTATTGATAAGATTAAAAGCACCCCACAATTAAATCTAGGTTTGGCAACAGGTGGAACTCCAAAGGGAGTATATCAAAATTTAATTGAAGATTATTATCAACATCATACCTCTTACTCTCAAATAAAAAGCTTTAACTTGGACGAATATATCGGCCTAAATAAGGATGATCCAAACAGCTATTTCCACTATATGAATGAACATTTATTTAAACATATTGATATTTCACTTGACAATACTCATATCCCGTCAGGCACAAATGAAAATACCCAAGCGGAATGTGAAGAATATGAGCAAAAGATTATCAATGCTGGGGGAATAGACCTTCAGATATTAGGAATAGGAGCTAATGGTCATATAGGCTTCAATGAGCCTGGTACCTCCTTTCAATCAAAAACACATGTTGTTGATTTAGCACCTTCTACTCGAAAAGCAAATGCACGATTTTTTAACAGTCTTGAGGAAGTACCTACACATGCAATTACAATGGGGATTCAAACAATTTTTAAAAGCAGGGAAATACTCCTTTTAGCTTCTGGAAAAGCAAAACAACAAGCGATGGTCCAGCTATTAAGCGGAGAAGTGACAGAATCATTCCCAGCTTCCATACTAAACCATCATCAAAATACAGTAGTTATTGCTGATGAAGAGGCATTACTTGCAGTAAAAGAAAAGAGTTTAAATAATACCTTAGATTGACGCGCTTTATATTTGCGAAGATAGAAGAGTATTTGCACTAATATTTATCATTAGCCACCGACTTTTAATTTTTTAACGTAAAAAGGTACAAGCCCCATTATTGGAGCCTGTACCTTTTAGATTAATAACGCCTTATCTGATAATGAGCTATCTGATTTTATTTTTGAGAATTCCTCAAGTAAAGATTTCACTGTTAAGCCTTGCTTCTGTTCCCCTTCAGCCTGGAACACAATTTCCCCTTTATCCATCATGATCAAACGGTTTCCGAGATCAACGGCTTGTTGCATATTATGAGTAATCATTAAAGTCGTTAAATTCCCTTTTTCAACAAGCTTTTTGGTTAAATTGGTAATAAGCTCTGCACGTGATGGATCTAGGGCAGCTGTATGTTCGTCAAGTAAAAGGATATCTGGTTTTGTAAAAGTAGCCATTAATAATGATAAGGCTTGACGCTCTCCACCTGATAATAAGCCAACCTTCGCAGATAAGCGATTTTCAAGTCCTAAGCCTAACATCTCTAACTGCTCTTTGAAATATACACGTCTTTTTGCTGTCACACCTGGTTTTAGTGTTCGTTTATGGACACGTGAGTAGGCGATTGCCAAGTTTTCTTCGATGGTCAGAGTCGGAGATGTTCCAGCCATTGGATCCTGGAACACCCGTCCGATATATCGTGACCGCTTATACTCACGTACATCAAGCATTGATTGATCTTTTATTCGTACATCTCCATCATCTGGCGTTATCCGTCCAGCAATCACATTTAGAAGCGTTGATTTCCCTGCTCCATTACTTCCGATCACCGTTACGAAATCGCCCTCTTTTAAAGATAAGGAAAGATGGTCAAGGGCTATCTTTTCATCTAGAGAACCCTCATTAAATACTTTATATATTTGCTCTAGTTGAAGCAATGTCATTCCCCCGCTTTCTGCGTAAGCTCTTTTTCCTTTTATCCTTTTGCTTATCAATCATTTGCGGGATCACAAGTGCACCAATAACAATACATGCTGTAATAAGCTTCATATCACCCGTTTCGAAAAAGTTAACACGAAGGGCTAAAGCAACAATTAGACGATAAATAATTGCTCCGATAATGACAGCAATCGTTGCACGGACGATCGTTTTCGTTCCAACTAATGCCTCCCCAATGATAACTGATGCTAAACCAATGATGATCATACCGATCCCCATCCCAACATCACTAAATCCATTATATTGAGCAATAAAAGCACCAGAAAATGCAACAAGTGCATTTGAAAGTCCTAATCCAACGATTTTCAACATATCCGTATTTGCTGAAAAGCTAGTAATCATGTTTTGATTATCACCAACAGCTCTAATCGCTAGACCAAGCTCTGTTTTCAAGAAATAGTCTAAGGCATATTTGATCACTAAAATAATGATCAGCATTGTGATTACGATGGACCATGTTTTCGGCACATAGCCTTCTAAACCAATTGAAATAAAGAGTTGCTCTAAACCTGTATCAATTCCCAGCTTATTCCACCAGTCAAGTAATTGTGTGAAGACCGTTTCCTCTTGTAATAACGGTACATTTGATTTCCCCATGATTCTAAGATTAATAGAATACAATGCAATCATCATTAATATACCGGATAAAAGCGAGTTAATGTTTCCTTTCGTATGCAAAACCCCTGTGATACAGCCAGCCAAAAAGCCTACAAGTAATGCGACTAACGTGGCTAAGAAAGGGTTCACACCATTCACAATTAAGACAGCACTTACAGCGGCACCTGTGACAAAACTGCCGTCAACTGTTAAATCCGGAAAGTCTAATATTCGAAATGATAGATATACACCAAGAGCCATAATCGCATAAATTAAGCCTGACTCTACTGATCCAAATAGGGCTGTAAACATAATTTCTCACCTTTTATTCAAGAATTTCTGCTTCTTCTTTCCATTCTTCTTTCATTTCAATTCCCATGTCTTCTGCCGCTTTCGCATTGATTTGAAGCTTTAGATTTTGCGGATACTGTACAGGAACTTCACTTACTTCTTTCTCTCCAGTTAAAATGCTAGCGGCCATTTCTCCTGCCTCAAAGCCGATATCATAGTAGTCAAAACCGTAAGCCGCAAAGCCTCCACGTTTAACAGAGTCTAATTCACCAACAAATAGCGGGATGTCATTATCACTTGCAACACCGATAACACTTTCTAAAGCAGAAACAACAGTATTATCTGTAATAACATATAGAGAATCAACTTTACCTACTAATGATTCTGTTGCTTGTTTTACTTCAGCTGATGTTGAAACAGATGCTTCAACTACTTCTAAGTCTGTTCCTTCCATTGCTTTCTTCACTAAATCGATTTGCGCAACAGAGTTTTGCTCTCCTGAGTTATAAATCATCCCTACTTTTGTACCATCAACATTTTCATCAATAAACTTTACTGTGTTCGGGATCGCGTCTGGGTGTGTATCTGTTGTTCCCGTGATATTGGCTCCCGGCTCTTCAAAGCTTTTCACAAGACCTCCGCCAACAGGATCTGTTACTGATGTAAAAACAATAGGAATATCTTGAGTTGCATTTAATGCACTTTGTGCACTTGGTGTTGAGTTAGCAAAAATTAAATCCACATCGTCCCCAACAAAATTATTCGCGATTGTTTGGCTGTTATTTTGATCTCCCTGTGCGATCTGTACGTCATATTCAACTTTTAAACCTTTTTCTTCTAATGCAGCTTGAAAACCTTCTAATGCTGCGTCTAATGATGGATGCTCTACAATTTGATTTACTCCAACTGTATATGTTTTTTCTCCGCTTCCAGATTCAGTGCTTCCTTCACTTGCACTGCCAGATGAATTTTCACTAGTACCACAACCAGATAGTGCTAAGAAACTAGCTAACATCATTCCCGTACCAATTTTCCAACCTTTTTTCATACTATATATCCCCCTTTAGATTTCTCTAAATACTCTTTTACGCTTTTATGCTTTTATTGATTAAATTATACAGGAGAAATCAAATAGTTCAATATATTTTGAAAACTTTACTTGTTTTTTTCTATTTTCTATAATAAAAATCCTTTCATACCAATAAAAAACACAGATATCACAACGATACCTGTGTTTCCCCATAAAAATTGTAAGCAAAGATAACATTCTTTTAAAATACTATTTTTGTAAAATTTGATCTTTCAAAGCTCTTCTCAATATTTTCCCTGTTGTATTTTTCGGAAGCTCTTCTAAAAACTCGATTGAGCTTGGTACTTTGTACTTAGCTAAATGCTGTTTGCAATATTCAATGAGGTCATCTTCTGTTATTGTGTTATTTTTTACAACAACAAAGCATTTTACAGCTTCTCCAAAGTTAGGATCAGGTACTCCTAATACTGCAACCTCAACAACTTCATCATGATTATATAAAACTTCCTCAACCTCACGAGGATACACATTATATCCGCCGACAATAATCATATCTTTCTTTCGGTCGACAATATAAAAATAACCGTCCTCATCTTTTCTAGCAAGATCACCTGTATATAACCAACCATTTCGGAGGGCATGGGCTGTTTCCTCAGGCATTTTATAATAGCCTTTCATAACGTTAGGTCCTTTTACTATTAACTCTCCTACTTGATTAGCCGGTAATTCCTCTCCCAGCTCATTCACAACTTTATTTTCTACATTTACGATGTTTGTACCAATCGAACCCGGTTTCCTAGGACGATCGAGTGGGTTAAAGCATGTAACCGGTGAAGCCTCTGAAAGACCGTATCCTTCTGATATAAGAACTTTAAACTTCTGTTCAAATCCTTTTAATAATGCCACAGGCATCGATGCACCACCCGAAATGCACATACGTAATGATTTAAAATCTTCTGGTTGGGCTTTATCATATTGAAGTAAAAAGTTATACATTGTAGGTACACCAGCGAAAACTGTTGCTTGATACGTTTTTACGAGATCAAATACAGCCTCAGGACTAAATTTTGGAACAATTAGTAATGTTGCCCCATTCATAAGTGGTGCATTTAACGCAACGGTCAAGCAAAAAACATGGAACATCGGTAGAACAGTTACGATAACATCCTCATTGTTCATCTTTAAGTAATTAGCTGTATCAATTGCATTACTATATAGGTTTTTATGTGTCAGCATGGCACCTTTTGGTTTACCAGTCGTTCCAGAAGTATATAATATAACCGCAACATCTTCATCATCAAGCTCAGGACCTTTAAATTGACTACTTCCTGTCGATAACATATTTGTAAACCCTCTCAATTTGGTGTAAATTGAAAGCTTTGTAATATCCAGTTCTTTTTTGTTAGCATTCGGTGGTGTTTCACATGTAATAATATGTTCAAGCTTTGATATCATTTGA
>DASQMK010000371.1:0-12278 GCA_035645575.1 Metabacillus sp. | reverse complement strand
CAAAAATGATTTAACTGCTTGGGCAAAATCAGGTGGTCATGATTTATTAAAGCATGAGGAAGAAGAACAGGTGTTAAAATTTTGGATTAAAAAGGCATAATTTTTTTAATTTATAATATACCCTAAGGGGTAAGGGGGAATTACAGTGTCGGAAAATAAAAAGACAAACATTATATTATTCAGTGGCGATTATGATAAAGCTATGGCTGCTTATATAATTGCAAACGGTGCAGCTGCCTATGATCATGAAGTAACAATCTTTCATACATTTTGGGGATTAAATGCTCTACGTAAAGATGAAGATATTCAAGTAAAGAAAGGTTTTATGGAAAAAATGTTTGGTAAAATGATGCCTCGCGGGGCAGAAAAAATGGGATTGTCAAAAATGAATTTTGCCGGCTTCGGACCAAAAATGATCAAAGACGTGATAAAGAAGCATAATGCAATACCTCTTTCGAACTTAATTGAAATGGCGCAAGAACAAGATGTAAAACTAGTAGCATGTACGATGACGATGGATTTACTTGGTCTACAACAAGAAGAACTATTAGATAACATTGAGTATGCAGGTGTTGCAGCATACCTTGCAGATGCAGAAGATGGAAATGTGAATTTATTCATCTAAGTAAATAGATAAGGGATATATATGGAATACATTAACTATTTAGTCATTGCTCTTTTTGTATTTTTTATCCTATACAGGATCATTCCTGCTAAAGGAATTAGACATATCTCAACAGCTGAATTAAAAAATGATTTGAAAGATAAAAATAAGCAGTTTGTTGATGTTAGAACACCTGGTGAATTTAAAGGTAACCGGATTAAAGAATTTAAAAATATTCCACTTCACGAACTCGGTCAAAAAGCTGAGAAGGAATTATCAAAAGACAAAGAAGTTATTGTCATTTGTCAAAGTGGTATGCGAAGCCAAAAGGCTAGTAAAATGTTGAAAAAAGTAGGCTTTACAAATGTAACAAATGTTAAGGGCGGTATGAGCGCCTGGAGATAAAAGGGGGATATAAGGATGAAACAATTTACTGCAAAAGAAGTAGAAAAGATGTTAACTCAAGGTCAACATCTAAACATCATTGATGTGAGAGAAGTAGAAGAGTTGGAAGCAGGGAAAATACCTGGTGTCATTCATATTCCGTTAGGATTAATAGAATTTCGTATGAATAAACTAGATAAAACGAAAGAATACATCATGGTATGTCGTTCTGGTGGAAGAAGCGGTCGTGCATGTCAATTTCTTGAAAGTCATGGGTTTAATGTGATCAATATGACTGGTGGAATGCTTGATTGGGAAGGCGAAACAAACTAATTTTTTTAAATGAAAATATACCCCTGTGGGTAGTTTGGAGGAATTGATAGATGAACTCAATCAAAACCGATTTATTAGTGGACGCAAAAGGATTAGTATGTCCAATGCCGATTGTTAGAGCAAAAAAAGCAATGACTGAAGTTGAAGCAGGTCAGGTTTTAGAGGTTCAAGCAACAGATAAAGGTTCAAAAGCTGACATCCATGCATGGGCGAAAAGCTCTGGTCATCAATATCTGGGAACGCTTGAAGAAGGAGATGTGTTAAAGCACTATCTGCGCAAATCTTCAAATGAAGAAATGATTGAAAGAAAACATCCACATGTAACTACTAATGATGAGCTTGAAAAAAAGCTAGAAGCTAGAGAAAACATTGTCGTGTTAGATGTTAGGGAAACTGCCGAATATGCATTTAACCATATTCCAAACGCCATTTCTATTCCGTTAGGCGAATTGGATGAGCGTAGTAGTGAATTGGATAAAGATGATGACATTTATGTGGTCTGTCGAACTGGCAGCCGTAGTGATCTTGCATCACAGACATTGACTGAAAAAGGTTTTACTAAGGTTAATAATGTTGTACCTGGTATGAGTGCATGGGAAGGTAGAACGTCTACGTTAACAAAGTAAGAAAACTATATGAATACGGGGAGGAAATAGGAAATGGGTAAAAAAGTAGCAATTATCGCAAGTAATGGTGGATTATTTGATGCATATAAGGTATTTAACATTGCAACAGCAGCTGCTGCAACAGATCAGGAAGTAGCGATTTTCTTTACATTTGAGGGGTTACATTTAATTCATAAAGAAGCTTACAACCAGTTACCAATGCCAGAAGGAAAAGAACATTTTGCAGAAGGTTTTGCAAAAGCAAATGTTCCACCTATTCCAGAATTAGTTGGAATGGCAAAAGAAATGGAAGTTAAATTTATAGGTTGTCAAATGACAATGGATGCTATGGGAATAGAGAAAGAGGCATTGATTGAAGGAATAGAAGTTGGCGGAGCTGTAACATTTTTAGAATTTGCTAGTGTTTCGGACGTATCACTTACTTTCTAAATGAAAATATACTATAGGGGGTAAACAGAATGACTGTAAAAGCGATGACTTCAAAAGAAGTAACAAAAAAGGTATTCAATAAAGAACCATTATTTATTCTTGATGTTCGTAATGAAGCTGATTTTCAAGACTGGAAAATAGAAGGAGATAACTTTGATTTTCTAAACATCCCATATTTTGAATTACTAGATGGTGTTGATGAAATATTAGAAAGAATTCCTTCTAATAAAGAAGTGTTAGTTGTGTGTGCGAAAGAAGGCTCCTCTGTAATGGTGGCTGACATACTTTCTGAACAAGGTTTAGATGTTTCTTACTTGGAAGGCGGAATGAAAGCTTGGAGTGAACACTTAGAGCCAGTAAAAATTGGAGATTTAAGAGAAGGCGGAGAAATTTATCAATTTGTTCGTATTGGTAAAGGCTGTTTATCATATATGGTCGTTTCAAATGGTGAAGCAGCTATTATTGATGCAACTAGAATGACAGATATCTATTTAAACTTCGCAAAAGAGATTGGTGTAAACATTACTCATGTATTTGATACACACCTTCACGCTGATCATATTTCAGGTGGTCGAGTTATTGCAGAGAATACTGGTGCAACCTACTGGTTATCACCAAAGGATGCAACAGAAGTAACGTTCGATTATAGCCCGTTAGAAGGTGGTAATACAGTCACAATCGGAAACACAGCCATTGATATTCACGCTTTATACTCACCGGGTCACACAATTGGCTCCACATCATTCGTTGTTGACTCATCATATCTGTTATCAGGAGATATTCTCTTTATTGATTCAATTGGAAGACCGGATTTAGTAGGAATGGCTGAAGATTGGGTAGCTGATTTAAGAGAAAGTTTATATTCTCGTTACCGAGAACTTTCAGAGAACCTCGTTGTGTTACCTGCACATTTTATGAACATTGATGAGTTGAATGAAGATGGAAGTGTAGCAAAAAAATTAGGAACGTTATTTGCAGAAAATCATGGTTTAAACATTGAAGATGAAAATGAGTTTAGAAAATTGGTAACCGAAAATTTACCGCCACAACCAAACTCATATCAGGAAATTCGTGAAACAAATATGGGGAAAATCAATCCGGATATAGATACACAACGTGAAATGGAAATCGGACCTAATCGTTGTGCGGTTCGCTGATCTTTAAATATTTAGGAGGTAATTGAGATATGGAATCAACAATAGTATTAGACGCAAAAGGCTTCGCATGCCCAATGCCAATCGTAAAAACAAAAAAAGCAATGAATGAATTAGCATCAGGTGAGATCTTGGAAATCCATGCAAGTGATAAAGGAATGAAAAGTGATGTAACTGCATGGGCAAAAGCTGGTGGTCATGAATTACTGAAACATGAAGAAGATCAAGGTGTATTAAAGTTTTGGCTAAAAAAGGGCTGAAAAAGGGGGAACCGGTTTTAGGTTCCCTTTTCTAATAAGATCAGAAAGTATAAAATTCTGTACGTAGTTTTGATGTCTAGCTCCAGCGCCTAGATCCTCTAAGGTCTAGGCACTCAGGAATTGAAGACAAAGAACGTCTTCTATTCCTGAGCGTCTTCTGCCTGCCCTAGTCTGATCAAGGCGCTTGCGCTTTTCTTAAAGGAGGTAACAGGCGTGGATTTAGCTTTTATGATAACGATCTTTTTAATTGGATTTATAGGTTCATATATTTCAGGAATGCTAGGAATTGGCGGTTCTATTATCAAATATCCAATGCTGTTAAATATCCCACCATTATTTGGTTTAGCAGCCTTTAGTGCTCATGAAGTTTCAGGGATTAGTGCTGTGCAAGTATTTTTTGCGACACTCGGCGGTGTTTGGGCATATCGAAAAGGTGGATTCTTAAATAAAACTTTAATTGGATATATGGGAGTAAGCATTCTAATAGGTAGTTTTATTGGAGGATTTGGTTCAAAACTAATGTCTGAGGGTGGCATTAATCTCATCTATGGAATTTTAGCTTTAATTGCTGCAGTCATGATGTTTATTCCTAAAAAGGGAATTGACGAAATTCCATTGGATCAAGTGAAGTTTAATAAATGGTTGGCAGCTGTATTAGCCTTAATTGTTGGTGTAGGAGCAGGGATTGTTGGTGCAGCAGGAGCATTTTTATTAGTGCCAATTATGTTAGTAGTACTGAAGATTCCAACTCGAATGACGATCGCTTCATCCCTGGCGATTACGTTTATTTCTTCAATTGGTTCAGCTGTTGGAAAAATAACGACCGGGCAGGTTGATTATGTTCCGGCAGTTATAATGGTTATTGCAAGTTTAATTGCATCACCATTAGGAGCAATGGCAGGTAAGAAGGTAAATACAAAAGTTTTACAAGTTATTTTGGCTCTATTAATTTTTGCGACGGCTATTAAGATTTGGATGGATATCATATAGAAGGTATAAACACGTATTCCCTCCTTTTTCCTCTTAATAGATGTTGTTTGTTACATTTTATTAAGAATAAAACAGATGATTGGATTAATTAGATTATTCCATGAAATAATAGTATGAATATCTTAATTAAAAGGGAGATGTAATCATGAATCATTGGGATGAACGCTTTAAGCAGGATAGCTATGCTTATGGTACTGAACCAAATGTCTTTTTAAAGGACGCTCACAAAAAATTAAACATTACTGGAAATGCATTGGCGATTGCTGAAGGTGAAGGTCGGAATGCAGTATATTTAGCACAGAGCGGAATGAATGTTACAGCTTGGGATTATTCAAAAGAAGGTTTGATGAAAACAGAAAAACTTGCTAGGGATAAAGAAGTATCAGTTCATACAGAGCTTGTTGATTTGAACGAAGCAAGTTGGGAGAAGAACAAGTGGGACGAGCTGGTTTGTATTTTTGGTCATTTTCCTGAAGAATTAAGAAATAAAACATTACATGGTATTAAAGATGCTGTAAAACCAGGAGGATATTTTATATCTGAAGTCTATTCGTCATTTCAACTGCCATATAAAAGTGGTGGACCGAAAGATTTAGAATTGCTTTATAGGCCAGAGGAGTTTTTAAATACTTTTTCTGATTGGCGGATTATCCATTTCTTTATGGGAGAAGTTGAGCGGAAAGAGGGAGAGTTTCATAATGGGTTATCACATGTGATTCAGTTTGTAGGGAAAAAACCGGAATAATAAAAATTAATAGTAAAGATTATTAATAATAAATGGCGATTTCCGAAATAATAGGAATCGCCATTTTGATATCACAATTTTAAAAACCTTCTAGCTTTTCTAATTGAACAAATTCCACTTTAATTGTTCTTGTGTTCTTCAAGAGACGAATAACCTTTTGTGCCTATTCGCTTCTATTTTACTTTTCCAATTTCAGTAGCTTTGTTTACTTCAATTAACTTACCTGATTTTACATCGAAAATATAACCGTAAATCGGAATATCGTTTGGAACAAGTGGGTGATTTCGGATTCGCTCCACATCTTCAACGACACTTTCTTCTAAGTTTTTTATTGTTAAAAAGTTAATAAATTTTCCTCTACTGATCCTTCTAACTCACCATGATCTGTCCATTGTTCCCCGTCAAAGTTTGCCGTTTTTAGGCTCTATGATAATAGATCACCCATAATCTCATTCGTAAAGGGTTTCCATACCGCAATTAGTATGATGAATTACAAACCATTCATTCGTTCCTAATAGCTTATAAGATATTATTAATGAACGAATCGCATCATCACTCGCTCTTCCTCCTGCATTACGAATAACATGTGCATCCCCTTCAGCTAATCCAGCAAATTTTGCGGGATCTAATCGAGCATCCATACATGTCTAAATCGCAATACGACGAGCCGGCGGCATCGCCAGTGTTTATTTGAGGTGAAATTCAAAGAAAACTGCAAAAGGGGTTCGGAATGAAACCATTCCGAACCCCTTTTGTCGACAATCTGAAGAGACCATTTAAAATGGTCTCTCTGCTAAATAAAGCTTTAATTCTTAAGAGTTAAGTTGACGGAGAATATCATGTAAATCTACATGTGATCTCTTCTCAATAATCTTACCATCGGCAATTCTTAACAACATCATAAGAGAAAATCTTACATCTTTCCCGGTTGCAGGAACACCTAAAAATGGGATGCCAGTATGTTTACCTTCAAAAATAAAATAAACGGCTACTTGGTCATCTTCAGCTAAAATAGCTTTAATAGGCATTTTGAAGCCAGGGAAAGCATCAAAGTTTTTCTTTTCAGATTCTGCAAGACCTTCTGCACCATAAAACGGTGTATCTAATTGTGGATAAAACACAAAATCTTTATGGGCGAATTCTTTAAGTGCTTCATAATCTTCATCTTGAATTTTTTCATAAAAACGACGAACTAATTCTTTGTTAGTCTCAGCTGACATGGTTATCGCTCCTTTATTTTAAAGTTAACTAAATGTTGTTTAGTTAAAAATTAAAATGAGAAAGACTCACCGTCTGCTGGTACTAACACATTTGATGTCATACCTTTTTCATTGATAAATCCTTTTAATTCTTCTCTAGATAATCCCCAGTGATTGACAGCTTCCATGTGGACTGCAAGAATTTTTGCATTAGGCGCTGCTTTATATACTTCGTAAACATCATCTTTCCCCATTATAAGAGAACCACCTTGGAAGAATTGGTTGTCACCAGCGTTTACTACAATTACTTCTGGTTTGTGTGTATCAATTACTTCCTGAACGGCATCATACCAAACCGTATCTCCTGCAACATATAATGTTTTTTCGTTTTCGTGTTTGAAAACAACTCCACATACATTTCCTGCAAGCTTTAGGATTTCGCCTCGGCCATGCTCACCTTTTGTTTTAGTTAATTGGATTCCTTCAAATACTGTATTCTCTGATAAAACCTCTACGTTTTGGAAACCTGCATTTTTAATTTCTGTTGCATCTTCCTCATTTTGAGTGAAGATTTTCATATCTTTTGGCAGTGCTTCTTTAGCTGCATCATCCCAGTGATCATAATGTAAGTGAGTAACAATTACAGCATCTACGTTAATAATATCTTCAATAGATGTTGGTAAACTAACTAATGGATTCTTTTGATCTTGTCTTGGTGAATTTGGAAATGGTGGGATTGTTCCTTTTTCCGCTAACATTGGATCAACTAGAAACTTTTTGCCTGCGTATTCAACGATAAGAGTGGCATTTCGAACTGCATTAATATTCATCTGAAAAACTCCTTTTTCTTTTAAATTTACTTTTAACACTGTATATTCTAAACTATAATCACTTTAAGAATACATAGATAAAATAAACTCTTTTGGCCTTTTTACTTTATTAATGAAAGGAGTTAAATAAATGTTAGATAATACAGATTTGCTTATCATAGATGAACTATCGAAGAACAGTCGTATTACAATGAAGGAATTAGGCAAGAAAATCCATTTAACCGGGCCAGCTACTTCGGCAAGAGTGGCCAAATTAGAGGATAATGGAATAATTGAGGGCTATACAATTAAAGTAAATCACCTAAAACTCGGATTTATTATTCATGCTATGATCCATATCTATGCAAAAAGTGCCTATCATGAACCATATTATACATTTGTAAAGTCACAGGATCTATATGTGATGAATAACTATAAAATTAGTGGAGAAAGTTGTTACCTTCTCGAATGTAAATTTCCTTCAAATGAAAAACTTGATGAGTTTTTGATAGGCTTAAGCAAGCATGTAAACTATAAGGTCTCAATTATTATTAATAAATAGGTGTTTTTTAAAAACTCGGACTTATGTAAATAAATACTAATCTTATTAATAATTACTCATGACTTTAGATACACAAAAATTTGATAAGAATTTAAAAAAGTTATACAGGAAATAATTTCCCCTCTTGTTTTTTCTATTTATATGCACTATAATAAAAGCAAGTTAACTAAATAGGAACCGGACATGTGACTGGTAATGCAGGCAGGATCCATAAAGCAAGATAGTACCTAGGGACTACTAGGACTACTATATTGTTTTAATGGATTCTGCCTTTTTTGATGCTTACATTTTTGGCCAAAATTGTAAGCGTATAAAACATCCAAAGAAAAGAGGTCATCATATGGATTACAAAAAAACAGCATCAGCTATCTTAGAAGATGTTGGTGGAAAAGATAATGTCGTTCACTTAGGACATTGTGCAACAAGATTACGATTTACAATTCAAGATGATAAAAAAGTAGAAATTGATAAATTAAAGGAAATTCCAGGTGTACTGAATGTTGTTGTATCAGGAGGACAAACTCAAGTCATTATAGGAAGTAATGTAGTAGAAGTATATGACCAGTTAATGAACATAGGAAATTTTGGAGAGAACAACAATTCAAGTAATAAATCAAAAGGAAAACGTAAAATTGGAGCCACTGTACTGGACTTTATTGTTAGTGTGTTCCAACCATTAATTCCGGCTATGGCTGGGGCAGGTATTTTAAAATCTATTCTATTCTTGTTAACAGCTCTAAATTTAATGAGCCCAGAAAGCCATGTATATTTAGTTTTACGCTATATAAGTGACTCTGTTTATTATTTCCTACCTATCCTGGTTGCTGTCACAGCGGCTATGAAATTGAAGGTAAATCCTATAGCGTCAGCCGCTGCAATGAGTATTCTATTGTATCCGGATATGATTAAGTTAATGAGTGAAGGTGCTACTTTCTTAACCTTTGATATAACAAGCGTAAATTATTCTCAGCAGCTGTTTCCGTCGATTTTAGGTGTTCTTTTCTATTCGTTTATGGAAAAGTTCTTTACTAAAATTTCACCAAAAGCAATTCGTGTCTTTTTTATACCGATGATGTCACTACTATTCACTGTTCCGGTTACATTAATTGTATTGGGACCAATTGGTTTTACACTAGGTGTTTGGTTTACTAATTTTATTTTATTCTTATTTAACTATGCAGGTTGGGTCGCAGTCGGTTTACTTGCTACATCATTACCATTTATGGTGGCAACAGGTATGCATAAAGCAACAACTCCATACGCTGTTTCATCATTAGCAACTTTAGGAAAAGAAGCGTTAATGTTACCAGCATTGTTAGCGCATAATATGTCAGAAAGTGGTGCGTCACTTGCCGTAGCACTTCGTACGAAGAATTCGGAACAAAAATCAGTAGCTCTTTCAGGTGGGGTTTCGGCATTCTTTGGGATTACAGAGCCGGCTTTATACGGTATTACGTTGCAAAATAAACGTGTGTTAGGAACTGTTATTGCTTCAAGTTTAGTTGGTGGTTTATTTGTTGGGTTCTTTGGTCTAGCAGGTTTCACATTAGTAACACCAGGTATAGCGAGTATTTCTATGTTCATCGACCCGAATAATGGAATGAACATCATTTATGCATTAATAGGATTAGTGATATCTTTTGTTACTTCATTTGTGCTTACATTCTTTATTTGGAAGAATCCTAGTATTGAAAATAATCATGTTGAACCGAATGTAACGGAAAAAACAAATGAGATACCTGTTGTCATTAATTCAAACACAATCGCGATTGAAAATATTGTTGAATTGAAACAACCTCTTAGCGGAAAAGTGATTCCTATTACAGAAGTTAAAGATGATGTGTTTTCTAGTAAGGTAATGGGTGAAGGAATTGCCGTTATACCAGATTCAGGTCAAGTATTTTCACCTGTAGATGGTACAGTGAAAATGGTCTTCAAAACTAACCATGCTTTAGGAATTGAAACAAGTGATGGGGTAGAATTATTAATTCATATTGGAATTGATACCGTTCAATTAGGTGGAAAACACTTCGAATCACACGTTAAAGAAGGTGATGAAGTAAAAGTCGGGGACCTATTGGTAACGTTCGATTTAAATAAGATTATAGAAGCAGGGTATGATCCTGCAACAGTTATCGTTGTTACAAATCATAACAACAAATAATTATATAACACTATTTTAGAAAGTGGTGGTAGTAGGAAAACTTAATTTTCGTTAAATCAGAAGACGAAAACTTTAGTTTTCCTTTTACCATCTTTATAAGATCTAATAGTTTTTGCATAGAAATAAAGGAGGACTCGATTATGAAACAAGGATTTCCAGAAGGTTTTTTATGGGGAGGAGCAACAGCAGCTAATCAATGTGAAGGTGCCTATCTAGAAGGTGGTAAAGGATTAAGTACCGCTGATGTGATGACAGCTAGTACACATGGTGTTCCTAGAGAAATAACAAAAGAGATTGACGAAACTAAATATTACCCAAGTCATCGGGCAATAGAACATTACCATCATTTTAAGGAAGATATTTCCTTATTTGCTGAGATGGGTTTTAAATGCTATCGATTTTCTATTAACTGGACCCGTATTTTCCCTAATGGAGATGAAGGAGTACCAAATGAACAGGGTTTAAAACATTATGATGAGGTTATTGATACATGCCTTCAGTATGGAATTGAACCATTAGTAACACTTTCACATTTTGAAACACCGCTTGGTCTTTTAAAATACGGTTCATGGGAAAATCGGAAAGTTATTGATTTCTTTATGAACTATGTGGAAACGTTATTAAAACGATATAAAGGGAAAGTAAAGTATTGGATTACATTTAATGAAATCAATGTTATGTCTACAAAGCCATGGATGGCAGGCGGAGTTGATTCTAATGATGTTAAAGTAACGATGACTGCTGCATTCCATCAGTTTTTAGCAAGTGCAAAAACAGTGAGAATGGCGCATGAAATTGATCCGGCGAATAAAGTTGGAATGATGTATGCCGGGCATATTGCCTATCCGAATAGCTGTGATCCTGAAGATATGCAAGAGACGATGGACTTTATGCATAAAATGTTATTTTATTGTGATGTACAGTGTCGCGGGTATTATCCAGCATATAAATTAAAAGAATTTGAACGAATTGGATACGAATTACCAATCCAAGAAGGTGATTTAGATGAGTTAAAGAACGGTACCGTTGATTTCTTATCCTATAGCTATTATTTAACACATGTGGTAGGGAAAGAAACAAGTTTGGATTTCCAAGGGCTTAACGGAGTGAAGACAGGTTATACTAACCCGTATCTTGATAAAAGTGACTGGGGTTGGGCAATTGATCCGAAAGGTCTTCGTTATTCTTTAAATTACTTATATGATCGCTATCAATTGCCTTTAATAATAGTAGAAAATGGTCTTGGAGCAATAGACGAAATAGCTGAAGATGGAAAAATTCATGATTCTTATCGAATTGATTATTTACGAGATCATATAAAAGAAATGAAAAAAGCAATTGATATTGATGGAATTCCATTAATCGGCTATACTTCTTGGGGACCAATTGATATTATTGCTGCAAGTACCGGTGAAATGAAAAAACGTTATGGATTTATTTATGTAGATGTAGATGATAACGGAAATGGTACATTTAAACGAATGAAAAAAGACTCGTTTTATTGGTATAAAAAAGTCATCGAATCAAACGGTAAAGATTTGGATTAATTAATAGCTATATAATTAGTTGTGTAGCTACTAGACGGGTATAAAGATTTTAAAAATCCTAACTAGTAGCTACATTTTTTGCTATTTAATTCAAGGATTAGTAATTGTGCTCTAGAAATGATTAACCTTTCAAAAATTTAACCAATATGCGTTTATTAAAATAAGATTTATTCTACAATAATGGCACCTCTATTTATCGATTGCTTCTGGAGTTACACTAAATGATTACCTCCAACTATTTACCTTCAAATTTACTTAGTGAGTAAGGATATCTTAAATATGTGTAAAAGCTACTGTAAAGTATGAAACTGTTGTAAAGTTCAGGATATTAGTCAAAACTTTGTTGCAGCAAAGGAGAATATACCATGATTAAAATAAAAAAAGTCCTAAATTCAAGCGTTGTTTTAGCAGAAGATGAGCAAAAGAAAGAATTCATTCTTTTTGGCAAAGGGATAGGATACGGACAAAAGGT
>DASQMK010000370.1:0-3176 GCA_035645575.1 Metabacillus sp. | reverse complement strand
GTGTATTAAAAAAGATTTGTGAAAAATCCGGCGTTCGAAATAATCTTTCAAATTGTTCAAATCCTACCCACGGGCTATTCATGATCCCTGTAATAATGTTATAGTCTTTAAAGGCAATGACAATCCCGTACATCGGCAAGTATTTGAACACTAGTAAATAGATAAGACCTGGAAGAAGTAAAAGATACAAATACTTATCACGACTTAAGTCCTTCCATAAACCTCTTTTTGTTTTCATTACAACTTTAGTGCTGACATTTCGTTCTTTTTGAAGTTCCACGTATATCACTCCGATCCTGTTCATCATCCCTGACTATTTACTTGTAGACGATAGCAGCTGACTCAAATGAAGGTTACATGAGCCAGCCGTTAGACCTTTCATAGATACGTTTTATTCAATTCTCGGAATCTCTTATTTATAAGGCTCAATGTTTTCCTCATACCATTTGCTGAACTCTTCAAATTCCTTCTCTTGGTCTTTATAAAGCTTATTTGCTTCCTCATCTACTTCAGTTCCACCAAGCTCTGGATACTTCGCTACAAACTCATCAAATGCGCTAATATCTAAGTTTCCAGAAATAATTCCCCAGAATGTTTCATCCCTTAATGTATTAATATCTGTTCCATATTCAGTCCAAGCAGGTCGAGAGATTGCTTTAAAGAACACTGTTTTCTCTCTGATCGGCATAGAAGTTTCTGCTCGTTTATTAAACAATTCAATAACTTCCGGTGTATTTTGGATATTTGCTTCATCTTTTCTTTGAACATACCAGTTATAGTTACCTAATCCTAGTTTGTTCATTTCATCTGGATTAACTAAGCTTTTATATTGACCATCCTTGATTTCATAGTGCTCTCCTTCTTTACCATACGTCACAAGCTTATACGTTTCAGGTGATGCGATGCGATCAATAACTTTCACTACTTCCCCTGGTTCCTTCGCTGCAGCTGTCACAGATAAGTATGACCAACCAATTTCATCTGCCGGCAAGTCAGAAGAGAATCCGTCCGGCCCTTTAATTGGCTCAATCGGCATATACTCTCCATCTGGATTGATAGCTTTAAATGACATATGGTGATTAAAATCAGGATTAAAGAATGCTACCCAACGATAAATCGAGCCGATTTTACCATTAGCCATAATTTCATCTACTTTTGCCTGTTCAATTGGTGATAGCATACGAGGATCTATCACACCATCTTTATATAATTCTTGTAAAATCTTTAATACTTCTTTTACCTGTGGAAGGGTAGAACCATATTTTACAGTACCGTCTTCTGTAATCATGAATTGATCTGGGTCAACTCCGTACGCTAAAAAGAAAGGAGCAAATGCACGGTATAGGTTTTCCCCAGAAAGTCCGTACGTATCATCTTTACCATTCCCATCAGGATCATCATGTGTAAACGCTTTTAAAACTTTGATATACTCATCTACAGTCGTTGGAACATCCAATCCTAAATTTTCTAACCAGTCTTTACGAATAATAGTAGTCATCGTACCCGGTTCAGAAACATCTCCAGGAATTCTAAAGATTTTACCGCTTGGATCCCAATGATAAAACATTGTTTCTTTTGAATAATAATTAATAATATTTTTCCCGTTTTCCTGTAGATAAGGGGTCAGGTCTTGAACCGCACCTGCTTTTACCCAACTTTGAAACTCCTTATTCATATCCCAGTGCCACATTACATCAGGCATTTGACTTGTGTCGCTCATTAATAAATTTATCTTTGTTTTCGCTTCTTCCCATCCAGGTAAAAAAACGTTTTCGATATTCACATCCCTACCAATATGACTTGTCAAATCTTCTTCTAATGCTGTTTCAACCCATGCATTCGGAGTCTTTGGCCCTCCCATTAGGGCTAGACTAACCTCTAAAGGTCCTGTACCGTCGCTTTCCTGAGTTTCCTTACTCGCTTCATCATTTGAGCAAGCCATTAATAATGATGATAAAGTTAATGAAATCGCCAAACTAGCTAACAAACCCTTTTTCATTCGTTTTCCCCCTATTGTTCGAATTCATTTCACCAATCCCCAAAGTGCAGCAGCTTATCCCTTTTACCACCAATAAGCAATCGATTAGCTATGTATACGCTTACAAAAAGGTAATTCCATTAAACTTGTTTTTTTGTTTAACTTGCTTTTTAGCTATGATTGCTATTTTCTATCCTTCTTTTTACAGAGAAAACACATTACTTTCTGCCTCTTTAACATTCAAAAAAAGCACGTACATGTATTATACACAACATATACACTATTCAAAAATAATTGGTATTCCCCCTTTAACAATGATCCAAGCTCATTCTAATGATGGGTTAATTACTCCTTCATTTTATATTCATCAATAAATAAACGCAATATTATTTTTGTAATTTTTTTAATATTCAAAATTTAATTTAAGATTTTAGTATGCTATTATAACAATACAGCCAACAATCCCCTCTAACAGTCTATAACTTTACAAACTAAGTTTATAAGATAATCGATAACCTTAATATGTTAACAAAATAAAAACTCTTAAAATTTTTTGACTCCCTAAAAAGGCTATGTAATTCCTAAGGTACATAACGCGGTCCTTTTCATATACTAAATTATTAATAATTCTTGTGAGGTACTTCTGATGATTATTAGGAAAGCAAATCAAAGCGAAACAAACACTCTCCTTTATATGACGATCAATGCGATGTCTGAAAGCACCATGGGCTTGGTTCATAATGATGTTCAAGTTGGAATGAATATGTTTGTTCCATTATTGAATAGTGGATCCTATTATCTTATAGCTTTAAATCAACAACACCAAATCGCAGGGTGGATCTTAATTGGCCCTGATTATAATCCTATTAATGTTCAAAAAACAGGGACAATTACCTCGCTCTATGTCTTCCCCATATATAGGAAGACTGGACTTGGAGAACAGCTAATGAAAACCGCTATTCAACAATTAAGAAATGAAGGATTTCAAAAGGTTCAGCTCAATGTTTATACTGGTAATCCCGCAAAGCTGTTATATGAGAAACTAGGTTTTACTGAAATTTCTTCGGTCATGGAGCTCAAAATCTAACTCTTAATAGGGTTGGATTATTTTCTTTTGCTTTGGAATATACATATTTGTAAGCGTTCAATAATTAAATGTTAATCCTGTATTAACTCAATATTAAATTTTGGTAATTGC
>DASQMK010000369.1:0-14560 GCA_035645575.1 Metabacillus sp. | reverse complement strand
AAGCGGGAAGGCAGGCTCTGTTGATGAGAAATTGGAAGCTGCACTTGAGCTTGACATTGAAACAATCATGATTAAAAGACCGAAGATTCAATATGGAAATGTATTTTCAGATTTTGAAAGTGTACTAACTCATATTAAAGAGTTATTTAAAACGAAAACTGTTTAAGGTTGATTGAAGTACTTAAATAGAAACCAAAAAAAGTTAGTTTTTTTCAAAAGAAATGGAGGAATAGAAAATGGACTTTAAAACTGAATTTAAACCACTAACGGTCCAACCTCAAGAAATTGAGGGCATCAGCTTTAACATGATTGATTCAGAGTTTGGTGAGCATAAGTTTACATCAGAACAGTATAAAGTTGTTCAACGTGTTGTTCACGCATCTGCTGACTTCGACCTAGGTCATAGTATGCTTTTTCATGATAAAGCTGTTCAAGCTGGAATTGATGCAATCCGTAAAGGCGAACAGGTATATGCCGATGTTCAAATGATTCTAGGGGGCGTAAATAAAGGAAGAATTGAAAAGCATGGAGGTGGTGTCCATGTTTTTATTTCAGATCCCGACGTTATGGAAGAAGCAAAACGCTTAAATACGACACGAGCCATTATTTCTGTCAGAAAAGCAATTAAACAATTTGATGGTGGTATATATGCCATTGGAAATGCACCAACGGCTCTACTTGAATTGATTCGGTTAATTAAAGAAGGGAAGGCAAAGCCAAGTTTGGTGATTGGTTTACCGGTTGGGTTTGTATCGGCACCAGAATCAAAGGAAGAATTGGCAAAATTAGATGTCCCATTCATTACGAATGTAGGTAGAAAAGGCGGTAGTACGATCACGGTTGCTGCATTAAATGCAATCTCTCTTTTAGCAGATAAGGATTAACAAATGGCTGGAAAAGCGAAAAAGAAGGACAAAAAAGAAATGCGCACCGGCTATACAACTGGTGCATGTGCTACAGCAACAACAAAAGCAGCTCTACTTGCACTTATTACAGGTGAACCCCAAACAGAAAGTACGATCTATCTGCCAGTTGGAAAATTTGCAACATTTGAAATAGAAAGCTGTGTGATTGACACAGGATATGCTGAAGCAGGAACCATCAAGGATGCTGGTGATGATCCGGATGCTACCCATGGAGCCCTGATTAAATCAACTGTTTCTTGGAGTAACAAGCCCGGTATCACACTTGATGGTGGAATTGGTGTGGGACGTGTAACAAAGGAAGGGCTTCCGGTTCCCGTTGGGGAAGCAGCGATTAACCCAGTGCCACGAAAAATGATTCTTGAAACGGCCGAAGAGGTTCTTACATCACACGATATATCAAGAGGTATTACTATCATCATTTCCGTCCCTGATGGTGAGAAAATGGCAGAAAAAACATTAAATAAACGCCTCGGGATTATTGGCGGTATTTCCATTTTAGGAACAAGAGGCACCGTTATTCCATTTTCAAGCTCGGCTTACATGGCAAGTATTGTTCAAGCAATTAGTGTAGCAAGAGCAAGTCAATGTAACCATGTCGTGATTACAACTGGTGGACGAAGTGAGAAATATGCTATGCAGCAATATCCAGAGCTTCCCGAAGAAGCTTTTATCGAAATGGGCGACTTTGTTGGTTTTACTCTAAAACAATGTAAAAAGCAAGAGATCAAAAAGGTCTCGCTCGTAGGAATGATGGGGAAATTTTCAAAGGTTGCGCAAGGGGTAATGATGGTTCACTCCAAAAGTGCTCCTGTCGATTTCAATTTTCTTGCAAGAGTAGCAGTTGAAGCAGGAGTAACAGATGATGAACTGCTTGAAACGATTAAACAAGCTAATACCGCGTCCCAAGTTGGCGATTTAATGGTAGAGAATGGGTTCAACAATTTTTTTACCCTTCTATGTACCTATTGCTGCTTATCTGGGTTGAAGGAAGTAAATGGTGGCATTTCGATTGAAACAAGCTTGTACACAATGAAGGGTATATTGCTTGGAAAGGCAGGGAAGCATGAAGGAAACAATTAAAGTAATTGGAATTGGAGATGATGGTAAGAAGAGTCTTCTTCCAATCTATGAAAAGTGGATATATGAGAGTGAAATTCTTGTAGGTGGAGAACGACAACTATCATTCTTTCAAGATTATTGTGGTGAGAAGGTAGTCATAAAAGGTGGACTTTCCTCGCTCGTTACGTTTTTAGAAAAAGAGGAAAAAAACATTGTTGTCCTAGCATCAGGAGACCCATTATTCTATGGGATTGGTAGCTATCTTGCTAAAAGAATAAATGTAGAGATTTATCCCTACGTAAGTTCCTTGCAGCAAGCTTTTGCAAAAATGAATGAAAGCTGGCAAGACGCTTACATCGTTAGTGTACATGGTAGAAGCATGAAAGGACTTGCTCAACGTATTAATGGCCGAGAAAAAGTAGCTCTTCTTACGGATGCCGAAAACAGCCCTTCGGCGATTGCTCGTTATTTACGTTCATTTTCCATGAATGAGTATAAAGCATTTGTTGCTGAAAATCTCGGTGGTGATAATGAACGATATGCTTTCTACGAATTAGAGGAAATGGAACATGTAGAGTTTTCACCTTTAAACGTTGTGATTTTAAAAAAGACAACAGATAGCAAAACTTGGTCATTCGGAATAGATGATGAAGAATTTCATCAAAGAAAGCCTGAAAAAGGACTGCTAACGAAAAAAGAGATCAGAACACTTAGTCTAAGTGAAATGAAGTTAAATCAAAAAAGTATCGTTTGGGATATTGGGACGTGTACCGGTTCCGTCGCGATTGAGGCTTGCTTAATCGCCAAAGAGGGGCAAGTCTATGCCGTTGAAAAAAATGATCATGACTTAGAAAATTGTCGCCTAAACATGCAGAAGTTTAGAACGGATTTTACCGTCGTTCAAGGAAAAGCTCCTGATAAATTAGATGATTTTCCAGACCCTGATGCTATCTTTATCGGTGGAACAGCAGGAGGGATGGAAGAAATTTTATCCATTTGTTGCTCTCGGTTAAGAAAAAACGGAAGAATCGTATTAAATGCCGTCACGATTGAGAATTTATCACAAGCAGTTGAGGGCTTTAAACGAAACGGTTTTGAAGTGGGCATCACCCTTGCACAAGTTTCGAGAAGTAAGCCAATTTTAAACCTTACTCGATTTGATGCTTTGAATCCAATCTATATTATCACTGCTCACCGTAAGGAAGGAGAATAAAAGAATGGTAGGAACATTATACGGATTAGGTGTAGGACCAGGAGATCCTGAGCTTTTAACAGTAAAAGCTTTTCGTAAATTAAAAGAAGCTCCTGTCATAGCCTATCCGAAAAAGAGAAAGGGCAGTAAAAGCTACGCCCAACGAATTATTGATGTTTACATAACACCAGGTGAAAAAGAAATGTTAGGACTCGTGTTTCCAATGACAAAGGACCCCGTCATCCTTGAACGAGAGTGGTCCAACACGGTCGAGCTCGTTTGGGAGAAGCTAAAAACCGGCAAGGATGTTGCGTTTGTAACAGAAGGAGATCCACTTCTTTATAGTACCTTTATCCATATGATGAACCTTGTAAAAGAGCGCTACCCAGAAGTGAACATTCAAACTGTTCCCGGCATTTCATCTATAAATGGAGCAGCATCAAGACTTGGTATTGCTTTGGCTGAAGGTGATGATCACGTAGCCATCATTCCTGCACGAGATGACTATGAAACAATGAAAAAAGCAATTGTAGAAAATGACTGTGTCATCTTTATCAAGGTGGCTAAAGTTATGGATTTAATGCTGCAAATTCTTCGTGAGCTAGACTTGATTGAAAAAGCATCTGTTGTGACAAAAGTTACGTCTGATGAAGAAATTATCTGGGATATCAGAGAATTAGACCGAGCAGAACTCGAATATTTGACATTAATGGTGGTGAGAAAATAGTGAATATTTCAATTATAGGAGCTGGTCCGGGAGATCCCGATTTAATTACCGTAAAAGGCTTAAAGCTTCTACAGGAGGCAGACGTCGTATTATATGCTGATTCATTAGTTAGCACGGAGCTTATTGAACGGGCAAAACCAGATGCAGAAGTTATAAAAACAGCAGGCATGCATTTAGAGGAAATGGTCGAAGTGATGGTTAATCGAGCACAAGAAGGGAAAAAGGTTGTTCGCGTTCATACTGGAGACCCGGCTGTATACGGGGCCATTATGGAACAGATCGCCATTTTAAACAAAAAAGACATTTCAGTAGAGATTATTCCTGGTGTTAGCTCTGTTTTTGCATCGGCAGCTGCCTTAGGGGCAGAACTTACAATTCCAGACCTGACGCAAACCGTTATTCTCACTCGTGCAGAGGGAAGAACACCTGTTCCGGAAACGGAGAAATTAAAAGATCTAGCTAAACACAACTGTACGATCGCTTTATTTTTAAGTGCTACACTGACAAAAAAGATTGTAAAAGAGTTTTTAGATGCGGGCTGGAGCAAGGATACTCCTGTTGGTGTTGTGTACAAAGCATCATGGCCTGATCAAAAGATTGTAAGATCAACACTTGAATATCTTGATGAAGATATGCGTAAGAATGGTATTCGTAAACAAGCGATGATCTTAGCTGGGTGGGCACTTGACAAGAATATTCACCAAAAGGAGTTTAAATCAAAGCTTTACGATAAGACCTTCACTCATGGCTATCGAAAAGGAGTGAAAGAATGACACTTGTTTTAGAAGAAGGAAAAAACGTCGAACTAAGACAAACTGGGACATATGCCATTGTTGCGATCACAAAGCATGGTGTAGAGCTATCACGAAATCTCCATGCGAATTTCCATCAAACCGATTTGTTTTACATGAGCAAGTTTGAAAAGGGCGATGAAGTTGATCGAAACATTACCCTTTTTGAGGGAAATGTCCGTATGCTGCTTCCAGCTCTGTTTAAAAACTATAAAGGTATCATTATGATCATTTCGTTAGGTGCCGTCGTACGCATGATCGCACCAATTTTAAAAGATAAAAAAACAGATCCAGCAGTTGTTGTCATTGATGATAAAGGACAGCATGTGATTAGTGTTCTATCAGGCCACTTAGGTGGAGCAAATGAACTAACAAGGGAAGTAGCGGAATTACTTCACGCAACGCCGGTAATTACAACTGCATCAGATGTGCAAAAAACAATCCCTGTTGATTTATTTGGCAGCCGATTTGGTTGGGTGTGGGAAAGTGCAGAGAATTTAACACCAGTTAGTGCTTCGGTTGTAAATGAAGAACACGTCGCCATTATCCAAGAATCTGGTGAAAAGAACTGGTGGACGTACGACAGAGCATTACCTGATAATCTAAAAATATATCAAACGATTGAAGATGCAATAGAAGCAGCACCTAAGGCAGCATTAGTTGTCACACATCGACATTTAACAGATGAAGAGAATGTGATCCTCCAAAATGGTGTGCTTTACCGACCAAAAGTTATTGTATTAGGAATCGGTTGTAATAAAGGAACATCCAGTGAAGAAATTGAGCAAGTCATTTATGCCACATTAGAGGAATTACAATTTTCTATTAAAAGTGTCAAAGCGATTTGTTCCATCGATATAAAAAAAGACGAAGTAGGAATAATTGAGGTTGCTCAAAAACATCAATGGGAGTTTAGTTACTACTCTGCTGAAGAGTTGAATTCTGTTCAAATTGAGCTTCCATCTGAAACGGTCTATAAATTTACAGGTGCTTATGGAGTAAGTGAGCCTGCTGCCCGCTTATACAGTGGGGCACATACACTTGTTCTTACGAAGAAAAAATCGGGAAATGTAACGATATCTGTTGCCGTTATTCCTTATTAAAGCGGTGTAGAAGGGTTTATTTGTTCACCAGCAGAGGTTTCGATCAAAGAATAACGAGAAGAGAGGGATGATCTTGACCAAAGGGACCGTTTATTTGGTAGGGGCAGGACCAGGGGATCCAAAATTGATTACCGTTTATGGCTTAGAATGTATCCAGAAAGCTGACGTCATTTTATATGATCGATTGGTCAATAAAGAATTATTAAATCATGCACAACCGGAGGCAGAACTCATTTTTTGTGGGAAACTTCCTGGTAAGCATGAACTCATTCAAGAGCAGATCAATGCTCTTATGGTCGAAAAGGCACTAGAAGGAAGAAACGTTACTCGTTTAAAAGGCGGAGATCCTTGTGTATTTGGACGCGTTGGGGAAGAAGCGGAAGTCCTAGCTGAGCATAAGATTAAATTTGAAATTGTACCTGGGATCACATCAGGTATTGCTGCACCTGCATATGCGGGCATCACCGTCACACATCGAGATTACGCTTCATCATTTGCCATTGTAACAGGACATGGTCGTGCTGAAAAACAACAAGACCACATCAATTGGTCTGCTCTTGCGCAAGGCATAGATACGATTGCCTTTTATATGGGTGTAGGGAACTTAGATTATATTTGTAAAAAACTTATCGATAACGGTAAAAAAGCAGATACACCAGTTGCCGTTATCAATTGGGGAACAACTGAAAAGCAAAAAACGCTAACTGGGACATTAACGACAATTGAACAGTTGGTTAAACAAGCTGGGGTCATGCACCCATCCATGATTATCGTAGGTGAAGTGGTGAACCTTCGTCAAAAGATACAATGGTTTGAAGAGATAAAATTAGATCATAAAAAGGAGGCAGAATCATGTCAATCATCAGTGAATTAAGAAGCCGTCGAGCGATTCGTGACTACCGTGATCAATACGTAGAAGATGAAAAAATTAAACGACTACTTGAGGTGGCAACTTGGGCACCTAATGATCGAATGAGAGAGCCTTGGAGTTTCTATGTCATAAAGGGTGAAGCAAAAAAACGTTATGAAGCTCTAGCAAAAGCGTATTTAGAGGAACGGTTTCCGACTAAACCAAATTTAGTGGAAAGTTCAATAAAAGTTTTAACAAATACACCTGTTCATATTGTAGTAACCTCTGATATAGTCCCTGGAGATGAAGATGCGACAAAAGATAATGAATATGCTGTTTGCTGCGCCATTCATTCAATGTGGTTAGCTGCAAAGGAATTAAAGCTAGGGTTTGTTTGGCGAACAAGAGGTGTAGGGCTTGTGCACGATGAACGTTTGCATCAATTTATTGGCTCTCCAGAAAACAAGAAAGTCATCGGTAATATTTTTATCGGTTATCCTGACGAAGAATCACTTCAAAAAATGAAACCTTTAAAGCGTACATCATTTGAAGAAAAAACAACATGGTTATAAAATCATAAATTTAATTTTTAATAAACTCTATATTGTTTGGAACTTGGCGACAAGCCAAGTTTTTCTAATTTTATTACATTAAAATGGAGGTTTTGATATGGTGAAAAACAATTATCCAAAATCCGTATTAATTTACTGGATGTATTTTTTTAGCCTTATTCTCGTTCTATCAGGGTGCACGGGAGTGGAAAAGAAGGAAGCTGTAGATACAGTATCTGGCAAGAAAGTAACTTTGGCCTTTCCGTGGAGTCCGGCAAGTCTTGACCCTCATGGCAGTGATAGTTGGGAAATCATGCGTTCAGGTACGGGGGAAACATTGGTGAAGTTAAATGAAGATTTGAAGCCCATTCCATGGCTTGCGAAAGAATGGAAGCAAGAAAATGAAACAACATGGGTATTTAAGCTTGAGGACCATGTAAGTTTCCATAACGGAAAAGAAATGAACGCAGCCAGCGTAAAAGAATCATTGCTGAGGTCTTTAGAGAAAGAACAAAAAACGAAGGATTTATTGCAAGTAGAATCAATGGAAATACTTTCAGAAAACGAATTAAAAATTGTAACGAAACAACCGAATGCAGCTTTGATAGCCCATTTAGCTGATCCATCTACCATCATAGTTGATGTGACGACTCTCGAAGATGAAAATAACTATCCTGCGCTTACCGGAGCGTTTAAAGTTAAACAGTTTAATAAGGATGAATCCCTTGTTGTAGAGAGATATGAAGATTATTGGGGGAAACAAGCGTTACTTTCTGAAGTGACAATCAAATTTATACCAGATGGAAATACGCGATTAATGGCACTGCAATCCGGGGATGTTGACGCTGCTACTGATATTCCTATTGATAATACAGCTTTGTTGGAGAATGACGAGAAATTTGATGTATTGACGGCCCCATCCCTTCGGACCCATATGTTGCTATTTAATATGAATTCACCTCTATTTAAGGACGTGGCTCTTCGAAAAGTCATTGATAATTCCATTCCACGTGCAGATATCGTCAAATCGATTATGATGGAGCAAGGTGCGGAAGCTAAAAGCCCTTTTTCAGAAATATTGCCATTTGGTAAAGTTGAGAAGGAAAAAGCTACTGAGTCGATTGAAAAATTAATGAAACAGGGAGGGTGGAAGAAAAACTCAGATGCTATATGGGAAATGCAAGGGGAGCCATTTGAAGTGACACTTTTAACCTTTCCGCAACGACCGGAACTATCTGTCATGGCGGAAACGATTCAAAGTGAATTATTAAATGAAGGGATTAAAGCTAATATTCGCCAGGTGGAGAATATCGATGAGGCGCTAGCGAATGATGATTGGGATTTATCTATGTATAGCATGCTAACGGCACATACGGGTGACCCCCAATATTTTTTGAATATTTTCTATCGATCCGATAGTGAATCAAACGTTAGTCACTATGTTTCACCTTCCCTAGACCGTATGGTTAATGAACTAAATCAAACATCGGATTGGACAAAACGTAATCAGTTGGCTTTACATATACAAGAAATGATTAATAAAGATCTGCCGCAGTCGTTTATCGTTCATCCAAAAACGGTATTCGGTGTTAGAAATGAAGTCATAGGATTTACGCCACACCCAATTGAGTATTACTATATTCATTCCCAAATTGATGTGAATGGTGAATGAAAAAATGATTCGCTTTTGTCTAGAACGTATTGCTCAATTGATACTGGTTGTCTTTCTTGTCTCAACATTTACTTTTTTGCTATTAAGGTTAGCTCCGGGAGATCCGGCTTATATTTTATTGACTAAACATGATGTTCCTGCTTCTCAAGAAGCATTGAGCGCTTTACGAAAAGAGCTGGGATTGACAGATCCTTTATTGAGTCAGTACATACAGTGGGTGAAGGATGCTTTTACCTGGCAATGGGGGACATCTTATGTTTCAAAAGAACCTGTGGTCGAAGAATTATTAAGGAGGATACCTGCAACCTTAGAGCTGGCGATATCAGGTTTAATTGTGATGATATTTATTACCTTTATTTTAGGGGTTTCTACAGCTATTTACTCGAAAGGATGGCTAGATTTATTAGGAAGGATTTTGGCTCTTTCAGGATCTTTTATTCCTTCCTTCTGGCTTGGATTCTTATTGATTTATTTTTTTTCTGTCCAATATGGATGGCTTCCTTCTATGGGACGTGGGACGTTAAAACATCTTATTTTACCAGCTATCACTCTTGGATTAGGAATGGGAACTATTTACGCACGTGTCTTACGAACCAATATGCTTGAAATGATGAATCAACATTTTATAAAAGCAGCTAAGGCAAGAGGCTTGTCAAAAAAGCGTATATTCGTATTTCAACTTTTCAAACACGCCTTCTTGCCTATTTTGACGATGTTAGGAACAAGCTTTGCTTTTATGTTAGGTGGAAGTATTATTGTGGAGTCTATCTTTTCTTGGCCAGGTTTAGGAAGATATATTGTTGAGGCCATAAATATGAGAGATTATCCTGTCATTCAAGGCTATGTTATGTTCACATCTTTCTTATTTGTATCCATTCATATTTTCGTTGATCTAATTTACGTACTATTAGATCCAAGGTTAAGAGTTCTTTAGGGGGAACAAATTTAATGAAAAAAGTTTTGTACTCATTAAATATAAGCTTGATTATGGGGATTTGCTTACTTATATTAATCGTTTTGATCGGTCTATTTGCCCCGTGGGTTTCTCCTCACGATCCATTAGCAGTAAATCTGTCAAATAGGCTATCATTTCCAAGCTGGAAATATCCATTTGGAACAGATCATTTGGGACGCTGTGTCTTATCACGTATTATTTATGGAATAAGAGTTAGTGTTGCATTTGCGTTTTTTATCATGATGTTTACGTTCATTATTAGTCTTCCTGTTGGACTTCTAACAGGGTATTGGCGCGGAAGGACGGACCATCTTTTTATGCGTTTGATTGATGGTACACTTGCTATTCCAGATATTGTACTCACAATCGCGATTGTTGGAGTATTAGGTCCTGGTTTCTTTAACATGATGATTGCCATCATTATGGTTCGTTGGGCGAACTACGTTCGTCTTATTCGTAGTCTTGTCTTAAAAATTTGTGAAGAAGATTATATACAATCGGCTCGGATGGCAGGAAACTCACATCTGCGTATTATGAGGCGTTATGTTCTTCCTGATATTTTTTCTCCTCTCTTTGTTTTTGGAGCACTAGATATGGGGAAAATTGTCCTTTTAATGGCGGGTCTTTCTTTTTTAGGGTTAGGTACTCAGCCGCCAACACCAGAATGGGGGGTGATGTTGCATGATGCAACAGCCTATTTTCAAATTGCGCCTCATGTGATGATCTTTCCAGGTTTGGCTATTTTGTTTTTCGTATTAGCTTGCCAACTAATCAGTGACAGGTTTAACAAGATCCAACTTTAAAAGAGGTGTAAGATGTCGACAAACATAAAACCCATATTAAGCGTTGAACACTTAGAAATTTCTTATCAAGATGAAGATAAAATAAAACCGATTGTTCAAAATATAACGTTTCAATTATATCCAGGTGAAATGGTAGCTATAACAGGACCCAATGGATGTGGGAAGAGTTTAACTGCCCATGCCATTGTTGGGTTATTAGAAACGGGATGTATGGTAACGAACGGTCATATTTATTACAAGAGTCAAAATATCATAGATTATGATGAGAAGGGCTGGCAATTCCTCCGACGTGAGAAAATTGCCCTACTCATCCAACACTCATTAAATGGTTTAAACCCGATTCGCACAGTAAAAAAGCAGATGGTTGAAACATTGAAGCAAAAGAAGAAGCAGCCTAGAAAAGAGATAATTACCTATTTGGAGTCTCTTTTGTATCAAGTTGGTTTTACTGACCCGGAATACATTCTAGCCTCTTATCCTTTTGAATTAAGTGGAGGCATGCGCCAAAGGATTTTGTTAGCGATGATGATAAGCTTAAAACCAAAGATATTGATTGCAGATGAACCAACGACTTCTCTTGATGTAATAAATAGAGACAAGGTATTAACTTTGTTAAAGACGTTGCAACACGACTTTGGACTGACAGTTTTACTTATTTCTCATGATCAGGAAAATATAAATAAGTTTGCAGATCGTGTAATTTATATGAATCAAGGGGGAATCGTTACCTAATGTTGCTAGAATTACGTCATGTAACAAAAGAATATCCATTGAGAGCAAGGAGAAAAGAATTATTTAAACCCAATACACGTTTTAAAGCTGTTAACCAAGTTAATTTGACAATTAACAAAGGAGAAAGTGTAGGATTAGTTGGTGAAAGTGGTAGTGGGAAAAGTACATTAGCAAAATTAATAATGAAAATAGAATCAATAACATCCGGACAAATTTTATTGAACGATCAGCCGATTCATGGAAGGAAAATAAAAGATTTAAAGGTGTATAAACAAATGCAGTTAGTATTGCAGGATTCATCTTCTTCCTTACATCCAAAAATGCGAGTGAAGGAAATCTTGGAAGAACCGCTTCGTAATTATTTTCCAGAAGAAAATGCAAGGTGGGAAGTAATGATCCAAAAATTACTTAAACTGGTGCATCTAGATTCTTCTTTTTTATCCAGGTATCCTCATCAATTAAGTGGGGGACAGAAGCAGCGTGTATGTATTGCGAAAGCTTTAGCTGTCCAGCCGGAAATCATTATATTTGATGAATCAATTGCCAGCTTGGATCAGCCATCTCAAATAAATATTATAAATATGCTAAAATATATCCAAAAAAAACAACAATTATCTTATTTATTTATTACCCATGATCTTAAATCAACTCAACAATTGTGTGATCGGGTTATGGTCATGTATAAAGGAGAAATAGTGGAGACATTTTGCCGTTGGGACACCGTGCAACTATGTCACCCTTATTCGCGTTTATTATTTCAAACTCTAGATTAGTATAAAAGTTTGTTTTTTAATATGAAGAAGATAAAAGTGAAGGAACAAAGAGAATGATGAGAAATACCGGTCTATCATTGGGGTGCGACTACATATTGATTTATGGAAAGAAAATAAATGGGATGGAACTCTTTCTAACCGTATGATAAATGAAAAAGAGGAAGAAGATAGACAAGTGGTCGGAAAAACGACATTATTTAACTTGTATAAAGAAAAAGGTTACTCTATTAAGTTTAGGCGTAAGAGACTATATTCATTTACAAACTATTTTGTATCAACTCGGTATTATGGCTAATTGCAAAATTATTGAGATTCCAACTATTTCTATATACAATTCTTATGAATCTCTTATAAAGGATAATGTAAGCAAAATTTTAACAAAAGGTTACAACAAGAGGGAAGTTGAAAACATCTTAAGTCAATACATAATAGAAAAGGATGGAAGATATGAATATCCATATACATTTCATGCGGTACTACTTTACTGGAAACCGACAAAAGTTTAGCTAAGTGGTGGGTGTTCACTGTGGACGATACTGAAATGAAAATTTATCTAGTATGTAACTGTGTAATACAAATCACTAACATGCATACCATATAGGGTGCATTATTTCAAAATAATGGATTATTAAGGGACCAACGTTGTGAATATGTTGTTTATATACGAATAATGTCATTTCCTCTCGAATTCTTTTATGAAAAAAGAAAATGGGGAGGATTTTTTTATGTTAAAAAGATTTAGAAACATGTTCATTGTCTTTGTTGTTGGAGTCATCATGATTGCAGGTCCTTCATTTACAGAAGCGGCAATGGGAGATCGGACACTAACAAATGGATCATCAGGGTCGGATGTTGCCGAATTACAGGATTACTTGATGACAAAAGCTGTATTCCCGTACCATACATCAACAGGATACTATGGGGATATCACAGTAGAAGCCGTCAAGGATTTTCAGCGTAAACGCAACCTGAAGGTCGATGGTATTGCCGGACCGCAAACGAACCATGCGTTAAAAGTCTTGCGATATGGAAACATTGGGAAGCAAGTCATACATATTCAATATCAGTTAAAGCAAACAGGTCACTACAATTCTAGTTTAGATGGTATTTATGGAAACGGCACAGTGAGCGCGGTCAAAAGTTTTCAAAAGCAACAAGGGCTAGCGGTCGACGGAATTGCAGGACCAAATACAATATCAGCGTTAGATAGTAAGGCCAAACGTGGTTCTGCTGCCGGTAAAACTTTAACTGTGGAAAGCACAGCATATACGGCTGATTGTGAAGGGTGTTCAGGTGTGACAAGGATGGGTCTTGATTTAAAAAAATACCCTGATGCGAAAGTGATCGCGGTTGACCCTAGTGTTATACCACTTGGATCCATCGTAAAAGTAGAAGGTCATGGAGTCGCGATAGCAGCGGATACAGGTGGCGGTATAAACGGAAATGAAATCGATGTATTCATTCCTAACCATAACGACGCTCTCCAATGGGGACGTAAAAACGTACGTGTGGAAGTAATCGAATAGTTTTAATGAGCTGACCTACACAATATTGCTGGAGGTCAGCTTTTTTGGAGTGCCAGGCATTATTTGAGAACCCATATAGTTTGTATGTTGAATAGGGTTCGTATCCCTCTTTAGATAGATCCTCTAGAAAAGAAAACGCTAGATTCAGTAGCCATACTGTATCTAGCGTTTTTGGGAAAAATGGTATTCGGATACGAACTAGTTGAGAATTATCTTTAATTCATAAATAAGATTGATTGTAATACTACTAAAGGAATGGTTAATTTCTAAAATTTAAACTCTATTTACGATTAGATAGATTTTTCTTTATGAGAAGTTTAGGATTTCATATTATAAAGTCATTTATTATCATTTAAAAAATAACACAATGTCTAAAAGAAGACTTTCTATTGGACTGCTAGTGACTAACATAGTCTAGCTTATTTTTTACTAAATAGAAATATTCAAAGCAATGGGGGCATGGATGATAGTCATTTTGACTTAACAAATTTTTTATTTGTGCATCATCATTTGATTCCTCTAAATATTTATCTAAGATCTTATGATGGTTGCATACATCAGTAATGAAAGCAGTTCGATGTACGACTAATTTCGAATGATCTATGAAATATTTGGACATAGAGTAAACTCCTTTTTTCATCTTTATAAGATTCTAACATACTCATATTACAGTAATATTTCATAAAAATGGCAGAAGGGTTAAAATAATCCAAATGTAGATGACTATCGTTTTATAATGCTAATTTAAAAACGATTTTATTGTTGCTTAGGAAATTATAAAATGCTTGAACTGTGGATAACTACTTCGACATCCAGCTCCAGCGCCTAGCCCCTCGAGGTCATAAGCTAATATAGAATTGAAGGCAAAGGACGCCTTCTATTCTAAATCATCTTATTTGC
>DASQMK010000368.1:0-5317 GCA_035645575.1 Metabacillus sp. | reverse complement strand
CATCTAGGATTTAATAATTCATTTAAATCCTAAAAATTATTTTTAATAGTACCAAAAAGACCTCGAGAGGATGTGTCCAATCAAGGTACCATTAATAATAATAATCACTATTCTATTATATGTGTTAATTTCTCATTTCGAATAGTTTTTCAATTACTTGTTTTTTTATAAAGTATACTGTTTTTTATTCTCAGTAATTTCCACTTCACTTTTTGAAACAATTTTTGAATAAAGATATTTATCCGTTTGCTCAAACCCCAGTTTCCTAGCTATTTCTTTATTATTAGTATCTAATAAAATATTTCCTTCTGACGATTTAGATGCTGGAAACTCATAGCCCTTATAAGTAGCAAAAGGAGTTATATATACTAAATAGTCTGTTTCTTCTACATTCACAATTTTACTGTAAACATCATTATTTTTACTTGAAGGTGTAAATCCAAGCTTACTATCATTAATATTATTGCTAATTAATTTGATATTATTTTCACCCTCAATAAACCTAAATTCCTTCCCTTTATATCCAGCATATGTTCCTTTTCTCAAGATACTCATCTCCTGTTAATAGGTGTAAACTTTTGAACTTCTTCATCAAAGATTGCAACTAACCTTTCCTTTCCATTTACAACCTCATATAACTCTGCACCATCTTTTGGCATAGTCCTATTAGTAAACTTATACTCTGGCACGGTAATACCATTTCTTGAACCTGTAAATCCATTTAAAGTACAAGGTGGACCGTCTGTGTTACTACCTCCAAATTTTTCTCCATATGGTATTGTAATTTCATCAATTGCATTTGTTTTAAATCTAATTATTCCGTAAGAATTACCTTCATCAGGAAAAGGTCTATTTCCATTCCAATCCTTATAGTCCAATCTTAAACTTTCAACAAAATCTTTGTATTCTTTAATGCTATATACATCTTCCGCTTTAGCCACATATCCGCCTATTTCACTATATTTACCATCTAAGTAATTTTGAATATCAGTGATTGGTATAGTCTTTTGAATAAGGGTATCTTTTGTAATTGAGGGAGCAGAATCTCTAATAGCCTTTAATTTCTCGACCTCTGTATCACTCAATGAACTGGACGGCTTCAATTTTAGGTCATTAAATTCAGATCGAGTTAATTGCATATTTACTAATACTTCATCTAATTGAGTGTCGAAGCCTTTTAATGAACTTAAATTCTCAGAACTATAATTACCATTTTGATTACCAGTGGATTTTTTACTACTATTTGTTAATTTATTAGCTTGTAAGTGATCTATATAACGCGCTGTGCTTGCTATCCCCAACAGTCCTAATGCCTGATACAGACTATTCTGCTGTTGTTCAACCGTTAACTCATTCCCAAACATATCCTTACCAGTTAGATACTCACTAAAACCATTCGCAGAGATAAGGCCGTAAATTCCCATCTCGGCTTTTTCCAGGTTTGAGAAGGTTTTGGTTGTTCGGTAGACGTCCAGGGCTTTATCGGCAGCGTTCATGCCTTTAGCAGTTTTGTAGATGGCGTTTCCGCCTTTAGCGATTCTTCCTGCCCAGCCGACGACTGGAATGAAACCGGCTGTTGCCATGGCACCGGCAGCAACTCGCTGGCCTGTTGTTAATTCTTCGCCAGTGACAGGGTCAACTCCTTCTGAGGCACGAATATAATCGTAATATCCGGTGATTTCTCCTGTGAAGGTTTTGATGCCGTCCCATGTTTTTTCGTACCATGGTCGGTTTTCTAGTTCTTCTGCTTTTTTAAGCTCTTCTCTAAATTGTTCTTGTTCTTCTTTGAATGTAAGGTATTCATTTGCATATTGTTCGACTTCATCTGTTAGTTGATAGGCTTCACTTGCTTTATAGGCTTGTGAGTCAAAATTGATGGGTTGGATTGTGTTTCCTTGGGCGGTTGCCCCCAGCAGTTGCTGGAAAAGGGCTGAGATATGATACTCAGCATTTTCTGATATCATATATTCTTCTTTTAATTGTTGATCTAGTGTATCTACAGCTTTAATCGTATCTTCTCTTTTCTTCTTTGCATCTGCCATTGCGGAATCAAATTGGTCTAATGAAAAAGCGTCAAGAGAGACAATATCATCAATACCCCTAAAGATCTTCTTAAGGTCTTCTAGCTGACTTTCGACCATTGCGATATGGTTTGTGGCCTGAATAGAAAGATCTGTTTCTAGGAAGTTGACGTCCACCACCGTGTCACCTGATAAATCTGATTCATCTATTGATCCTGACACACTATTAAAAAATGCAATTTGCATGTCTGTGAAACGAAGCAAGGCTTCTACCACATCAATTTGTGCTTGGTAAAAGCCTTTGATGGCATCTGCTCCCTTTCCTTTTAGGTTGTCATCGAGCTGGACGATATCTGTGAATTCCTTTTTTAGCTGTTCAAGCTTTTCTCGCAAATCTTTATAGACTGTTGAGCGATCCTCCATTGCTTCTATTAGCGTTTTTGCTTCAAATACTTTCACGTTCGCCATCTGCCCTTTCCGTTAGTTTCTCGTAATGGCTTCATCCTGCTCTTTTAATGATCGTACATTTGCCTTTGTATCTTCTAGATTTTTCCCAACAATTTGAACATAATCATTCATGAACTGGTGAATCCTTTTCTCTCTTTCCAGAAAATAAGCGGTGAAATCCAAACGATTCTTTCCCATGTCACTAGAGGCAGGAACTGTAAGTTTAACGGATGATAGGGCTGAATCTGCCTCATTAATTTCCTTTACAACGGCTTCATAATTTAATTTGATTGTCACCATTAAAATAACCGCCTTTTCAAATCACTAATTCGGTCGGACAATTCATCAATGGCGTCCTCCCCCATATTTACTAAATCTCCTGCCTCGTGAGCAAGGGCACTTGCAGTATTTAAAGCCATTCTCTCCATTTCTAGTACATTAATTTTACTTTCAATCGTATATTGATAGCTATTATAACTGTACTGTCCGATGTTTTTCATGATGTTGTAAGCTTGTTCTCTTTCATCATTAAATTCCTCAGATCGCTTCCCAGTCCATTCCCTGCCTAAGTCTGGTTGTTTAATTTTTTCTATTTCCTGCAAAAGAATAGATTGTTCACTACTAATCTCACTTTTTGCTTTTTTTAGTCGTTCGATTTTCTCATCAACGTCATTCGATCGAGACGAAATTGTTCGTTGAATTGAATATAACGTACTTGATAAGCTCATACCATTCACCTCACTAGCTATTTTTAGCGATCTTTTGCTTTGTTGATGTGTTCCAAAACAAAATGATTGTGATAAGTGATATCATACAGATCACAACTAAGGCCCAAATGAATAGGGATAAAGGCTTTGTAGAGGAAGTTGTTTCTTCCCCTACTGTTTGCCCTTGTGATAGCTTCTCTGTTGATGAAAACAATTGTAAATTTTCTGCTTTTGTTTTGATTGTATTAAGATTTTTTGCATTTTCTTTAAATAATGAAGAAGCAATTTCGGTATCATTAGACGTTTTTTTGCCTTCGAATGTTAATCCTTTTTGTTCTTCAGGGATGTGTGTACGCTGCTGATTTTGCTTATTGTCCAGTAATAAATCCTTATTGATTTTTACATTTTCCTTTTGATAGTCGTTTGGCACGAGCTCATCAATATTCGTTTCTGCTAATACAACTTGGTGTTGGATTAACAGAAAACTTACGATAAAAAATAGAAACCAAAAGTATTTTTTTCTAGACCTACGCATCATAGGTTTCAGATCCTTTGTCAACCGAAACCATTTCAGATCTTCCAATAAAATACTGAAGTGCTCCCAATCCTAAAATGATGCAGCAAAGTGCAACCATTGCTTGGGTAAACAGTGATTCTGTTCCATACTGAATACTCATATATACTTTGGACATCGGATCTTGGAAGCTGAAATTTGGTGTTGTTAGTGCGAGTAATGGTGTGACATAGAAAATGACCATACCCACTGTAATAAATGTCCCGACAAGCTGATGAACCGCAAAGCCAACTCTGACTAATGCTGATCCAGCCATTAATAAGAAAATCGTAAACACAGTCCATTCAACTGCACTTTCTTCTCTTAATGGATAAATTTCTAATCCAAAAAGACTGATGACAAATCCGACGATTAGATTCAATAGGACAAATAAAATTGCCTGAATCCATAATGGTGGTTGTTTGAAATAGTAGCTTGTGTAACCAATTAACAAGCTACAAACAAGGACAATAAACAAAATAACGACTGGTGGGATATTCTGAATGGTTGTGCTTTTTGTTTCCTCTGGAACATCTCCGCTTATTTTTAATGGGTTTGTTAAAAAGTCATACACATATCCATTAGACTGGCCATCGACAAACGCATTTCCTAATACGCTAAAGACGTCATCTCGAATAAGCTCTGTTGATGCGACATTTGTTGCCCATTTTTGGTTTAGTTTATCTGCATCAGCTTGAACATCATTGATTCTTCCTTGTAATTCATCTGTGTAATCAACAATACCGCCTTGACTTTCTTGAACGGATTCAAGCCATGTGTGGATCGACTCCATTTGGTTGCTTATTTGCTCAGATCCTAAAATCATTTCTTGTCCTTCTACTGTTGACGTAGGAGTTGACTGTGAGAGCATTTTTTCCGGCTGTTGAATTTGTTCAAGAACTGTTTGTGCCTCCTGTTGAATCGCTTCAAGACTTTCCATAAGCTTTGCTTGATTGTCATCAACAGCTTTTCGATATTCGACCATAAAGACAGTAAAATTGTCTTCCATTGTTGTCAAAGCATCTTTCGTGGTTGGGATTTCTTCTCTCATCACATCCCAGCGATCTTGCTCCTCTGTTGTAATAGCAACAATTTTATTTGCTTCTTGCTGTAGGTATTCATCATTTAATGTTGCTGTTTTTGCTTGATCCTCGGAAACCATGCTTTTTAAAGTTGCGTGATAACGATCAAGATATGAGTAATAGAACATCATATCTAGAAGATCTTTACTATTTATTTCCTTGGAAAAGATCTCTATTAATTTTTTCTTTCGTGTTTCAGAAAGTGCTTGAGAAGCTAAAATTGTCTGCTCCTTATTCGCAATTTCTTCCTTAATGCTAGCTTCATAGTCTTTGTACAGTTTAAGTTCTTCGTCCACAGCTATAAAATCGATAAGAAGTTGATCATAAAGCTTTTGAAGCTCCTCTTTTTCCTCTTCTAATCGTACTTTATCCGTCTGTAACTCATCTCTTTCATCAGTTACTTTCTCTAAATCTTTCTGTAAATCTTTAATTTGTTTTGATGTTGTAGCAATTGTGTCTGTTAAAGTTTTCTGTAAATCATCCAATTTAGATTGAAGCGGATTTTAC
>DASQMK010000367.1:0-3402 GCA_035645575.1 Metabacillus sp. | reverse complement strand
TATATTATTGGATGGTCACAACACAGCCTATGCTGCAGAAACGACCGGCGGGGAAAGACGACCAGTTACAGAATCAAGTGTAGAAACAGTTGTCCGAGGGCCGCGTGAATCATTTAATGAGTCAATCATGACAAATATTGGATTAATCCGAAGAAGAATAAAAACGCCAAAATTACAGGTCTATAAAAAGGATATTGGCCATAAAACGAAAACTTCCATAGCTGTTCTTTCTATTGATGGGATAGCAAAAGGTGAAATCGTAGAAGAAGTTATTTCACGTATAAATAAAATTGATATAGATGGTGTTCTGGATTCGCTTTATATTGAGGAGATGATTGAAGATCCTAAACATATAACACCTTTTCCAACGGTCTTTAACTCGGAAAGACCAGATAGGATTGCAGCTGGATTATTAGAAGGAAGAATTGCAATTATCGTTGATGGAACGCCTGGAGTCTTACTTGTACCAGCAACGATTGGTTTATTCTTAACATCCAACGAAGATTATTACCAGCGGTATGATTTTGCAAGCTTTATGAAGCTGCTAAGAGGAATGACTTTTTTACTTTCGTTTATTTTACCAGGTTTTTATGTAGCCTTACTCACCTATCACCAGGAAATGATCCCTACCCCATTACTAATTGCTATTACTGGACAACGTGAAGGAGTACCTTTTGGTGTTGCACTTGAAGTTGCACTGATGGAAATTACCTTTGAAATATTAAGGGAAGCCGGATTAAGATTACCAAAAACAATTGGTGCTGCTGTATCGATTGTAGGTGGTTTAGTATTAGGACAGGCTGCAGTTGAAGCAGGTCTGGTTGGTCAAGCAACCGTTATTGCGGTATCACTGACTGCCATCTGTTCATTTACAACTCCTTCTTACAATATTGCAATCACAGCTAGACTTTTAAGATTTATCTTATTACTTTTATCTGCTGTTTTGGGGGCATTTGGCCTAATTTTCGGATTGCTCTTGGTATTTATTCATTTAAATTCTTTACGCTCCTTTAGTATACCTTACTTAACTCCTTTAGTTCCTTTTCATAAAGAGGGTTGGAAGGATTTATTTATCAGAGTTCCTTGGAGGCAAATGACGCAAAGACCAGATGAGATTACAAATGATAACCAAAATAGGATGTCAAATTCAAGCGAAGTTCAACATGATGACAGGAGAAATGAATAATATGAGATATACATTTTGTTTTTTCGCTGTTATTAGTCTCACCTTTCTTACTGGTTGTTGGGATAAGAATGAATTGAACGAAGTAGCTGTGGTAATGGGAGTTGGAATAGATAAGGTAGAGGAAGAATATCAAATCACTGCCCAAGTGATAAAACCTCCTGCTGGTGAGGGGGAAGGCGGAGGCTCTGAGTTACCGACTTGGAGCCTATCGGCCAAAGGTAATACAGTCTTAGGTGCCATAAGAAACTTAAATAGGATGTCTCCACGCCGTCTATATTGGGCACATTTACAGGTGATTATTTTTGGTGAAGAACTAGCAAGAGAAGGTGTAGCACCTGTGATTACTTGGTTTGAAAGAGATAGTGATAGTCGTGCAGGATCCTACCTTCTTGTCACTCAAGGGACTGCTGAAGACTTATTAAACAATAAAGTAGAGTTAGAAAATGTACCTGCAAAATCTATGGCAGAGCTTCTCAAGGGGGCAACATTAAGACAAATCAATACCATGGAAACACAGTTGCGGGATTTCATGATAGCACTTTCCACCCCAGGGATAGATCCAGTACTTGATGTGATCAATCCAAAAGAGATAAGAGGAAAAGTTGAAACCTATGAGTTGGCAGGAGTTGCAGTCTTTAATAATGATAAGTTGAAAGGGTATATAACAGGCCCCGAATTAACAGGGACGGAGATTTTGAATAACAAATTTAATTATTCAATCATTGAGGCGAAATGTCCTGGTAATACGAATAAAGATGGGTTCTTCACCTTTCAAATTACTGGTTTCAAAAGCAACACCGTCCCTGATTTAAAAGGAGAAAAAATTATCGTGAAAGTTGATATCACACTGGAAGGTAATCTCCTTGACCAGACATGCAACACCGACTTACTACAGCCGGACCATTTAAAATCAGTTGAGCAGGAAATAACAAATTACTTAAAAGGGATTATTGAAAACGAATTCAAAATCGCAAAAGAGATGGATTCCGATATATTTGGAATTGGAAGAGATATATGGAGGTTCAACCCTGAATTCCGTGAGAAATTAACTGGTTCACATGCCTACTTAAATAATGTTGAGTTTGATTTTCGTGTTAAATCTAATATAAGGAGATCTGGCTTGATTATTGAGCCTACTCCAATAAAAATAAAGGAGTGACCGAGTAATGAATACGGTCTTATTAATCCTCCTGTTTATTTCTATCTCCTTCCTTGATTACCGGCATATGATTAAGAATAAAATGGTGAAGACTTTAGTTGTTTACACATCCTTCTTAAGCCTCGCTTTCATTATTAGTGAATTGCATATTCTCGGGGTAAAGATTATAGGTTTAAACCATATTGTCACTTTCATCGTAGGTTTGGTTAGATAAGAATATTCATTATGGGTTGTGACTCACATAGAAGAAATAGCCTACATTTATTGTTAAAATGTAGGCTATTTCTTCTCACTATTCATAAAGATTGGTCATTGCTAACATATTATTTGATAAAATAAACAAGGACAAAAGGAAAAAGAGAAAAAAGAACCAAAATCTATACCAATTTTCTGCACCACCAAAATATAGGGTCGGTAAAATAATTAATACTCCACTACATAGCAAAGCTTTCCATGATTTTTTCCATATACCCCATATCAACAATAAGAATGAGGTAATAACTAAAATCCAAAAGATGAGACCTGCAAATAGAAACTCATTTGTACTCCCCCTTTTATTAAGGTATTCCGGAAGAATATACAAATTCCTTCTTCAGTTTCAGGAACAAAAGCGGAAGCTCTGTGGTCAGAGCCTGCATTCTAATTCTGATTAGAACAATGATTTATCCTTTTACCTTAAGTTTTTTGTTTCCCCACTTTTCTGATTTTAACAATGCCCCAAATTAAAAATAGTAACGGAAGAACGGAACCCATTAGAATATTTAGCGGAACGTAAGTCTCAAAAAGAAACGCATTTATCTCCTCATAATTCTTTGCAAATAGGATAGAACCTATCCCGATAAACCAAGCAAACGAGATGACTAAGGGCTGATAGGACGTTAATCTAAATGCTTGAGCTGTACCTAAGCTCAATCCGTAAAAGAATAAAGAAATACGAATCATTAAGCCTACTGTCCAAAAAAGAATCGCAATTACATCAAACCGGTTAATCACCTCACCGGCTGTGATATAACGAACCTCCGAAAAGGTCGGAAATGCCATTTTCGCAGCTTCTTCC
>DASQMK010000366.1:0-1722 GCA_035645575.1 Metabacillus sp. | reverse complement strand
AATAATTCACGCTGCTGTTTATTAATTGAAATCATAACAATGATTTGAACTTTCTCTTTCCCCCAATCTACAGGGCGATCCAAGATGTTGATACAAATACCCGTTTTTGCAGCATCCATATGCATGGAATGAGGAACAGCTACATTGTTATTAAAAGCAGTTGAGGACATGCGCTCTCTCTCAAGCACAGAATTTCCATAATCTATAGAGACATAGCCTTTTTCATACAGAAGTTTTGCCATGAATGCAATATAAGATTCAGCGCTGTCGAGATAAACATTTTTCATAAACAAATCTTCATCAAAATATAAATCAAGATATTGTTTAACTTTGCGATTCTTTTTTTGTTTATTTAATTTGTTTAATTGAATTTGGATGTATTCATAGTCCTCTTCTGTCAGATAAGGATGAACGAATACAGATGGGGTTTGTTCATCCTTTAGTGGTAATGTGCTTATGATTAAATCTATTTTTTCGAGTAGGACAATCTCACTTGAGTCAGATAAAACTTTTATAATCTCTATAGAATTGTGAAATTTCTTTTCGAGCTTTTGAATGAGTTGCAGTCGCATATCATAGTAGTTTGGACAAATTACTGCACATATAATTTTCATTTCCAAATTTTTTCTTCGTTCGAAATAGGAGCCAATATGAAAAGCAATATAAGAAATCTCATCTTCATTAATATGAATGTTTTCCATCAGCTGAATTTGATTCGAGATAAAGACAGCCAGTTCATAAATTAGAGGGTATGAATCCTTTAATTTATAGGTTAAAGGATTCTTAACCATTTGCCCATGCTTTGCCCGGAAAAGCAAATTGCGTATATGGAGCGTGAACTTGACAAAAAACTCATCATCAACAATTTCAATAAAGTAGCATTCGTGTACTTTCTCTAACAGTTTCTTTGACAGGTTTACGTAATGTTCGGCGACGTAGCGATTTAAGGAGCTGGATGTTAATGACTGATAATTCAGCAATGTCGTTTTACTTGATAAAAGCAATATAAAATTGTATCGCTCCGATTCATTAAAGGCAGTACCATATTTCACTTCCAATAAATCCGCAATTTTATTAGCTGCTTCGGTTTCAAAATTACTTTTTAATTTATTAAGGTCAGATGACTGAATGACCGAGTTGTTGTTTTTGATTCGATCCAATGTAATCACAAGGTGGAGAAGAAGATTATTCATAATATAATCGTTTACATACAAATTAAACTCCTCAAGAATGAAAGCGATTTCATTTTTTAGTGAAAAAACATCGTAATTCGGAAAAGAATCTTGAACAGCCTTTAAACTTAAAAATTCTTCGGAAGTTTCTTGTGAAATAATAAAGCTCATTAATCGCCGCTTATCCGTCTCTTCACCTAATAAAATAAGCGTGTCTTTCTTATGACGGATTTTTAAGCTGTACGGCTTAATCATTTTATTAGCCTGAACAATATCATTTTCGATTGATGAAACACTTAAAAAAAGCTTCTCACCTAAATCAAATATATTTAGCCCTTCTGTGTGAAGAATTAATTCTTTCAAGATCACTTTTATACGGTCTATTGGAGAAGTGTAATGATTGTCCGTTTTCACTTTATCTCTGCTTATTAGCTGATACCCTTGTGCAGAAGACGTAATAACCATTTGATCCCGGTTAATTTCATTGACATATTTTCTAATGGTTCTTGTGGACACTTTAAAATAACTTGATAAACTTGCCGCAGTACAC